>CAYPAE010000102.1:2038-7228 GCA_964408595.1 uncultured Gemmatimonadaceae bacterium
GGACTCGTCACCGATTCCCTGCCACCGACCGGCACGACATTCGTCTTTCGCCGGCCGGCCAGCGGAGATCCTCGCGACGCGCTCGACGCCGGCGCCGACATCCTCCGCACCAGCGATCCGGCGCTCCTGGAGTACGCCCGGACCCGGAGCGACCTCACGGTACACCCGTTGCCGTGGAGCCGGACCTATGTGCTCGTCGTCCCGCCAGGACGCGATGCCCTCGGAGCCCTGGTCCCCGCCGACAGCGCGCTGTTCCGCGCCGGGCTCGCCCGGGACGCGGTGCGCGCGGAGGCGCGCGGAGCGGAGCCGCCGTTCTGGTGGGACGCGATGGGTCCTTGCCCCGCGCTCGCGACCCTTCCGCTCCCTCGGGGCGTGCTCGGCGCGAACGCCGTGGTGTACGCTGTCGAAGATCCGATCGCACGCGGCCTGGCCGAGCGGGTGGCGGCACTCTCCGACCATCCGATGACTGCTACCAGCGGCCTTCCCGCCCGCTCGATGCCCGAGGCGCTCCGCGGCGGATTCGGGCGCGCCTATGTCGTGGCGGTGCCGCGCACGGCGCTGGTGCCCTGTCGCGAGGTCGCCGCGTGGCCGGCGGGCTCCGCTCTGATCCCGCTGATCGACACCCGGATGAGCGCGATCGTCAGGCGAGGGGTGCCTCGACTCGCCGTCGAGTTCGACGGAACCCTCCGTGCGGCGGACACGCCGTGAGCTTCCGCACCCGGCTCTTTCTCGCCTCCTCCTTCGCGGTGCTGGTGCCGCTCACCATCCTCGCGCTCGGCGTGCGCCGCGAGATGGACCGCCGGCTCAGCGAGGAATCGCGCCGCCGGGGCGACGCCGCGGTGCAGGCGCTCGGCACCGAGCTCGCGCGGGAGCGGGAGCGCGTGGCGGCGCGGCTGGTGGCCCTGGCCCAGGATCTCTCCGCCGACAATCGGTTCCGGCTCGCCGCCGTTCAGAGCGAGGCCGCCTCGCGCGCCTACCTCCTCGACTGGGCGGGCGGCGCCATGCGGCTCTCGGGCCTGTCCTTGCTCCAGGTCCAGGACAGCACCGGGCGGATCCTGAGCTCCGGCCACTTCCGCAACGAGTACGACCGCCTGCGGCCCGAGCTGCCGGCTTTCCTTCTCGCAACCGGCGACGCTCCGGCGCTGGTCCGGGTACGCACCGCCGAATCGCCGCTCCTCGCGCTGGCCGCGGCGGAGCGATTCGCGGTGGCCGGCCGGCCGTTCGTCCTCGCCGGAGGGATCGCGGCGGAAGATCGGTTTCTCCGGCGCCTGGATCCCGACCCTGACCTCTCGGTGGCGCTGGACACGCCCGATTCCGCCGGCGCGCGCGGTGCCGGCACTGAGGTAGTCGGCTCCCTCGCCCTCCCGTTCCTCGACGCCCAAGGCGCATCGGCGACCGACACCGCGCGCCTGGTCGTGACCCGCACCTCCGGCACGCTGGCCGCCCTCCGGCGAGGGCTCAACACCTGGTTTCTCGTCTCCCTGGCGGTCACGGCGCTGCTCGCGGTGGCGCTCGCTGCCTGGCTCTCACGGCTCATCAGCCGTCCTCTCACCGAGCTCGCCGACAAGACGGCGGCGATCGACCTCGACCGGCTCGACCTGGACTTCACCACCGAGCGGAAGGACGAGATCGGGGCGCTCTCGCGACTGCTAGGCGCGATGACCGCCCGCCTCCGCACCGGCGCGGCCCGGCTCCGTGACGCCGAGCGCCGGGTGGCGATGGGCGACCTGGCCCGGCAGGTGAATCACGACATCAAGAACGGCCTGGTACCCATCCGCAACGTGCTCCGCCACCTCGAGGAGGTCGCGCGCGACCGGCCCGAGACGCTGGGCACCGTGTTCGAGGAGCGGCGGGCGACCCTGGAGTCGAGCGTGACCTACCTCGACACCCTGGCCCGCAACTACGCCAGGCTTTCTCCGGCGGCTGCGCCCGAGGCCTGCGACGTGAACGCGATGGTCTCCGAGGTAGCCCGAGCCTGCGGCGAGGGTGCCACGATACGTACCCGGCTCGCCAGCGGGCTCCCGCCGGCCGCCGCCGACCGGCTCATGCTTCGGCGGGTTCTGGAGAACCTGGTGGGCAACGCGGCCGAGAGCGTCTCGTCCGCCAAGGGCGGCGAGGTCGTGGTCTCGACCGAAAGCGTCACCCGTGACGGTAAAGGGCCCGTCGTCCGAATCACCATCGCCGACACGGGGCCCGGCATGACGCGCGCCGAGCTCGATCGCGCGTTCGACGACTTCTACACCACGAAAGCGGGTGGAACGGGGCTCGGCCTGTCCATCGTGCGCCGGTTGATCCTCGATCTGGGCGGGGCGCTTCGGATCGACACCGAGCCGGGCGCCGGCACTCGCGCGACGGTCGAGATTCCTGCCGGCCCCGCCGGAGGAGCCGCACGATGACCCTGGTGCTGGTGGTGGACGACGTGGCGCCCCTCGCCGAGCAATACGCCTATGATCTGCGCCGGACCGGTGGCTACGAGGTGCTCACCGCGCCGGGCGGGGAGAAGGCGCTGGAGACCCTGGCTGCCGCGCCGGTGGATTGCGTCGTTCTCGACCTGGAGATGCCGGGGATGGATGGCTTCGACGTGCTGAGGGCGCTGGAGCGGAAGGGATCCCAGGTGCCGGTGATCGTCTACACCGGAACCGGCAGCTACGACCGCTGCGTGCAGGCGCTTCGGTTGGGCGCGTATGGGTTCATCGACAAGGCCGAGCCGATGGAGCGGGTGGTCCACGAGATCGAGACCGCGATGGAGCGCCGCCGGCTCCGCTCCGAGGTGAGCGGCCTTCGCCGGCAGCTCGGCCGCGAGACGTCGCTGGTCGGCGGCAGCGCCGCCATGGTCGAGCTGCGCGCAGCGATCGCGCGAGTGGCCCCGATCCCGAGTCAGGTGCTGATCGTCGGTGAGAGCGGCACCGGCAAGGAGCTGGTGGCCCGCGACCTTCACCGGTTCGGTGCGCAGCCCTCCGGACCGTTCGTGGCGATCAACTGCGCCGCGCTGCCCGAGAGCCTGGTCGAGAGCGAGTTGTTCGGCCACGAGCGCGGGGCATTCACCGGGGCGCTCGGCACCCGGAAGGGCGCGTTCGAGGCTGCGGAGCGCGGCACGCTCTTCCTCGACGAGGTCGGGGAGCTTCCACTCCAGGCGCAGGCGAAGCTGCTCCGGGTGCTCGAGGAGCGGCAGGTCACCCGGCTCGGCGGAACCAAGCCCATCGCGATCGAGGCCCGAATCGTCGCCGCGACGAACCGCGACCTGGAGGCCGAGGTGCGCGCCGGCCGCTTCCGGGATGATCTCTACTTCCGGCTCGCCGTCCACCCGGTGCGGGTTCCCCCGCTCCGCGACCGGCTCTCCGACGTGCCGGCGCTGGTGGACCAGTTCCTGACCGGCACCTGTGCCCGGTTCGGCCTACGGCGGAAGAAGATCGCGCCCGACGCACTCGACCTCCTGATGGCCTACGAGTGGCGGCGGAACAACGTCCGCGAGCTCCGGAACATCGTCGAGCGGATGATCATCGCCTCGGACGGCGACGTCATCGCTCCGGAGCATGTGCCCGCCGAGATCCGGCCGGCGGGCGCCTCGCTCGCTCCCCCATCCGATCTCCAGGGATTCCAGGAGCTCAAGGCCGAAGCGGAGCGGAAGATCGTCCTGGCCGCCCTCGAGCGGCACGACTGGCACGTCACGCGGACTGCCCAGGCACTCGGCCTCGCCGACCATGCGAGCCTGCTCAAGATCATGCGCCGGCACGGGATCAGGCGGGACGGCGGGGCAGCGGGGCAGCGGGGCAGTGGAGCCAGTGGGGGTGGTGGGTAGTCAGGAGTACTGAGTGGTGAGGGTGGTGAAAGAGGAGACCGGTAGTAAAGCAGAAGTGTCACCCTGAGCGCAGCGAGGGGGGCCATCCAGGCATGGCTCCCCTCACCTCGTTCAGGGTGACAAAGGGGATGAATGTACAGTGTACACATGGACACATCAAGGAGACCTATGATGTGTCCGCAAGGACACTAAGCCGCAGATGGTCAGCCGAAACAAATCTGTAAGTCGAACAAAACCAAATAACTAGTCTACCGCAAACACCATGTGTCCTCCTGGCAGCCTGCTTGCCTTTCACCGGGGCGCCGGTCACCCAAAACGCGCCCTCGCGGGCGCACCACCAGGAGGAGTCCCATGTCGTTCCGTCCGTCCCACCTCGCGATTCTCGCCGCGGCGCTTGCACCGCTGACGGCCGGCTGCGGCGACGACCAGCGGCCAGTCACCACCACCATCTCCAGCTCGCCCGCCACGGTGGCGGTCGGAGACAGCGGCTCCGCACCCGCCACCGGGGACGTGACCGCCTCCACCACCAGGGACGTAACCACCCCCACCACGGCGCCCGTGTCCTACGCGGACGCGGAGGCAGCATACACCGGCCGAGAGTACGACGAGGCGGTGGACCTCTTCGCGGCCTACACCCGCTCGAATCCCGACAACCCCTGGGGCCACTACATGTCCGGCCTGTCGTCGTGGAAGGCGGGGGACCCCGAGCAGGCCATCGCCAGCTTCGATGAGGCGCTGCGCCTCGATCCCCAGCACCGGAAGAGCCTGCTCAACTCGGCCCGCGTGCTCCTGGAGACCAGCCGTCCGCGTGAGGCGCTGGAGCGCATCGAGCGGGCGATGAGCATCGAGCCCCTCTCGGGCGAAGGCCTCCGTCTGTTGGGCCGGGCGCGCTACGAGCTGAAGCAGATCCCGGAGGCGATCGACGCCTACCAGCGGGCCATCGCGCTCGACGAGCGGGACGGGTGGGCGATGAACAACCTGGGGCTGATCTACATCCAGCAGGACCGGAGCGACGCCGCGCTCCCGATCCTGGCCCGCGCGGTGGAGCTGCGCTCCAACTCGCCGGTCTTCCAGAACAACCTCGGCACCGCCCTGGAGCGCACCGGCCACTTCGCCGCGGCCAAGAAGGCGTACGAGGCCGCGCTCGTGGCCGACAGCACCTACGGCAAGTCCGCAGCAAGTCTCGCCCGGGTGATCCCGCACGTCGAGAGCGACACCTCGACGGTCGACTTGGCCGCCCTGGTGACGGAGTTCCAGGCGGAAGTCCAGCGGTGGAGGGTTTCGGCGGTGGAGAGGGATTCGACTGCAGAGAGAGATTCGACGGTAGAGTAGACGTCATCCCGAGAATATATGAATGGGCTGGCCCTCTGGGATTTGCGTGGGTTAGCATC
>CAYPAE010000103.1:0-7205 GCA_964408595.1 uncultured Gemmatimonadaceae bacterium
CGCTCACCCACTCGGCCCTGTCGGCCGGTGCGGTCGCCGTGGTGAGCGCGGCGGGGCAGTGACCGCGGTCATCCGCTGCACCGCTGCCCCGCCTATCCCAATAGCTCCCGCACCCGTCGCGCCAGCACGTCCGGCGTGAACGGCTTCTGCACGAACGCGCTCGGCGGTCCCAGCCCCCGCAGCGTCATCTCGTCGTCGGTGTAGCCGGAGAGAAAGAGGATCGGCAGCCCCGGCCGCTCGACCGCCAGGCGGCGGGCGAGCTCGCTTCCGCCCATCTCCGGCATCATCACGTCCGCGATCACCAGGTTGACAGCGCCGTCGAACTCGGAAAGACGCATCAGCGCCTCCCAGCCGTGCCCGGCCTCGAGCACCCGGTAGCCTTGCTCCTCCAGCGCGGCCTTCGCGAAGAGCCTGACCGGCTCCTCGTCCTCGACCAGCAGGATGATTCCCGCGGTCCGCGCGGCGCTGGGGGCGCCTGGGCCGCCGACGCCGGACTCCGCCCTCGCCATCGGCAGGTAGATCCGGACCGTGGTCCCCCGGCCCGGCGCACTCTCCACGTCGATGTGACCCTCGCACTGCTTCACGATGCCGTACACCGTGGCGAGCCCGAGGCCCCGGCCCCGGCCGCGCTCCTTGGTGGTGAAGAACGGCTCGAATATCGAGGGCAGTGTCGCCGGGTCTATCCCGGTGCCGGTGTCCCGCACCGTCAGCATCACGTAGTGCCCGGGAGGCAGCTCGGGGCTCGCGCGGGAGTCGAAGTCGGTGATGTGCTCGTTCGCGGTCGCGATCGTGAGCCGGCCGCCGCCCGGCATCGCGTCGCGCGCGTTGACCACCAGGTTCATGACGACCTGCTCCAGTTGGCCCGGGTCGGCCAGCACCATTCCGATGGACGGCGCGAGCACCGTCACCAGCCCGAGATCGTCGCCGATCAGCGGCGGCAGCAGCCGCACCAGGTTGCCGATCAGCAGGTTCATGTCCACCGGCCCGGACTCCGCCGCGTGGCGGCGGCCGAAGGCGAGGATCTGCCGAGTGAGTCCCGCGGCCCGCTCCGACGACTGGCGGATCTCCTCCAGACCTTCGCGCTGAGGATCGCCGGGCCGGAGGTCGCGGAGCAGGAGGCTGGTGTAGCCCTGGATCGCGGTGAGCAGGTTGTCGAAGTCGTGGGCGACGCCGCCGGCGAAGCGGCCTAGCACCTCCATTTGCTGTGCCTGGGCGAGCTCCCGCTCCAGCCGCTCCCGGGCCCCGATGTCGCGGGCGGTGAGCACGATCCGCTCGGGCCCCGACCAGTTTCTCGGCGGACTGGCGATCGCCTCTACGCTCCGCCAGCTCCCGTCCACGTGCAGCAGCCGGAACGCGATCGGCTCCCCCGGCTCCGGTCTGGCGGAGACCGCCCCGCAGGCGGCGAGCACCGCTTCGGTGTCCTCGGGATGGAGGAAATGCGCGAGCGGCCGCCGGACCATCTGGTCCATCGGCCAGCCGAGGAACCGGGGCAGGGAGGGACTGGCGAACCCGATGTGCCAATCGGCATCGAGCGTGAAGATCAGATCGGAGGAGTGCTCCAGCAGGAGCCCGAACCAGTCCTGCCGCTCCTGGTAGGTGGCGCCCAGGGTCTTGAGTCTCCCCGCCATCTGGCCGATGGCATCGGCCAGGACGCCGAGATCGTCGTGCCCCCGAACCCCCGCACGAGCCTCCAGGTCGCCCGCGGCCATGCGGCGGGTGGCCGCGATCAGACGCTCGCCCCGCCTCGCCCGGTCTCGCTCCAGCCAGAACCAGACGGCGACGCAGAGCGCGAGAAAGGCGAGTACTCCGTACGTGTAGGTGGCTTCGTTCACGGCGACTCTTTCAATTCCGACCGATGCACTCTAGTTTAGGCCAGCCTTTTCTGAAACCGGATGAAAATGACTCTCATCGGCGCGGCGTTGCCGATTCTCCTCTCGGCTCTTAGTCCCGCATCGCCTCAGCAGGTTGCCGTCGCACAAGATCAGGCTGCCGTCGTCCGTCGCGTGGCGGCCACCGCCACCCTCGCTGCCCAGGAATACCGGATCGGGGTCGTGGACGGCCGGATCGTGGCCTCCGCTGAGGTGGAGGAAGCGCGGCTCTTTCTGGAGGAGGCACGCCGCTCCGCCGGCGGGCTGCCGCCGGATTCCGGAACCGATCCCCTCGCCACGGTGGATTCCCTCCTGGCCCTGGTGAAGCGGCTCGGTCCGCCGGATACCCTCGACGCGAGGGTCCGTGCTCTCACGACCGGCCTCGCCGAGCGGTACGGCGTGTCCCTCGACGAGGTGCCGGCGCGGACGCCCGATCTGGCGCACGGCGCGGAGGTCTACCGCGGCAACTGCGCCGGCTGCCACGGCGACCTTGGCCGCGGCGACGGACCGATGGGAGCCGGGCTCGATCCAGCGCCCTCGAATCTCGCGGACTGGGCGGCGCTCCGGGAGCAGTCGCCTCTCGACTTCTACCGCCGGGTGAGCATCGGCGTCGTCGGCACCGCGATGCCGGCCTTCGAAGACCGCCTGTCGCCCCGCGACCGGTGGGCCGTCGCGCTCTACGCCTCGACTCTCAGGCTCCCGCCGGTTTCCGGGGAGCCCCGGGCCGGGCTCCATGACTTCGCCGCGACCGGCAGGATGTCCGACGCAGAGCTGCTCGATTCGCTCGGCGCGGCCGAGAACGGCTCGGCCGGCGGCTTGGCGCGCCTGGCGGCGGTCCGGTCCCGCCAGACCGAATCCTCGGCCACCGGCGAGGTGCTCGCCCGGGTGCGCGCGGAGGTGGATTCCGCCCACACCATGGCGCGAACCCGGGATCCCGGCGCGGGCACCATGGCGCTCAATGCGTACATCACCTTCGAGCAGGTCGAGCGCGAGCTCCGGGGCAAGGATGCAGGCCTGGCCGCCGAGCTGGAGGGCGAGTTCGCCGCTCTGCGCGCGGCGGCTACCCAAGGCGCCGGACCGGAGCTCGATGGGGCGCGGACGCGGCTCACCAAGGGGCTCGACCGGGCGGGCACGGTGCTCGGCGAGGGGCTCTCGCCGACCAACCTCCTTATTCAGTCCTTCGTGATCATGCTCCGCGAAGGGCTCGAAGCGATCCTGATCGTCGGCGCCCTGATGGCGTTCCTCGCCAAGATGGGCGCGGCGGACCGCCGGCGCCATGTCAAAGCGGGTATTCTCACGGCGATCCTTGCGAGCCTCCTCACCGCGCTCGCCCTGGAGACGGTGTTCCAGCTCTCGCCGGCCCATCAGGAAGCGCTCGAAGGACTGACGATGGTGGTCGCCACCGCGGTCCTCTTCTACGTCAGCTATTGGCTCCTGAGCAAGATGGAAGTGGTGAAGTGGAACCATTTCGTCAAGAGCAAGGTGCACGACGCCGTCACCAGCGGGTCCGCGCTGGCGCTCGCCACGGCCGCCTTCCTCGCGGTGTACCGCGAGGGATTCGAGACCGTTCTCTTCTACAAGGCGCTGATCATCTCCGCCGGCGCGACCGCGGGGCTGGCCCCGATCGTCGGCGGGATGCTGGTGGGCGCAGGCCTTCTCGTCGGCGTCTACATCGCGGTGAACCGGTTCGGCGTCCGGCTCCCACTCAAGCCGTTCTTCGCGGTGACGAGCGCCTTCCTGTACTACATGGCCTTCGTCTTCGCCGGCAGCGGGATCGGCGAGTTGCAGGAAGGTGGGTTCGTGTCCCTGACGCCGCTATCGTGGGCGCCAAGAATTCCGGCCCTCGGGATCCATCCCACCGTCGAAACCCTGGCGGCGCAAGCCGTGCTGATCGCTCTCGCCTTGATAGCGCTGATCTGGACCTTCGCCCGCCGCACGCCGGCGGCAGAGCGGCGCCGATCGGGTGAAGCGGTCGCATGACGCCTACGCCCGACCTCTGCGACCAGTTCGGCGACCGGGTCGCCGTCGCCGAGCCGCTGTTCCGGGATTTCGGCGGACGACCGTCGTTCGCCGGGGAGATGGAGACCGTCCGGGTCTTCGAGGACAACGCGCTGGTCCGAAAGGTTCTGGAGGGCGAGGGCAGAGGCCGGGTGCTGGTGGTGGACGGCGGCGGCTCGCGGCGCTGCGCCCTGGTCGGCGGCCGGCTCGCCGCGCTCGCGGCGACCAATGGCTGGAGCGGTCTCGTGGTGAACGGGTGCGTGCGCGACGTCGGAGAGATCGGCGCGGCCGCGGTGGGTGTGAAGGCGCTCGCGGCCTGCCCGAAACCGCCGTCCAAGGCCGGCGCCGGGGAGCAGGGCGTGCCGGTCAGCTTCGCCGGCATCACGTTCCGGCCCGGGCATCTTCTCTGGGGCGACGAGGACGGCCTCGTGGTCGGCGAGCCGGGGCTCTCGGCGGACTGAAGCGGGGCAGGGATGCAAAAGACAAGCGGCCCGCCGATGATCGGCGGGCCGCTTGATCTAGCAGTGGTAGATCGCCCCCTGAGTATACGAAGACAAGCCGATGTGCTCGCTTCACCCTTCTTCGACCTACCACCTGCGGCAGAAGCCTTTCAGCTCCTCGGCAACTTTGTAGGCAAGCGGGATGCCAACCGTGCAGAAAGTGGTAAGTAGCTAGGGGAGATGATGTTAGGTCGATTCTACAGGGCTCCGGAAATCGGCCGGTTCCGAACAGTTCTTTGACACCTGTGGGGCGCAGTCGCGTAAGCTTAAGAACGGCACAGCCTTAGCCCACTGTCAAAAATTTAGCCTATGCGGCCCTCCTGCCGGTGGCGAGACGGGGCCCCGGCTCCGGATCCTCGCCCTGCTTCAGCCGCATCAGAATCCAGATTCCCACAGCGATCAGCACCACGCTGGTCAGCTGCGCGAGCGTGAACGGACCGAGGAAGCGGTCGTCCTTCGCGCGCAGGATCTCGATCAGGAACCGCTCGATGCCGGCGATCACCAGGTAGAGGCCGAAGATCCAACCCACCGGGCGTCCGGCCCTCCGGAGCGACCACAGCAGCATGAAGGCGCCCAACATGATGATCGCCTCGTAGATCTGCGTGGGATGGACCGCAAGCACGGAGGATGGATCGGTGCCGGGCGCGACCGGTATGCCGAAGAGCTGCTCCATGCTGGCCGCGGTGGAAGGCGGCAGGCCCTGGGGGAACTTCACCGCCCAAGGCAGATCCGTCGGACGGCCGTAGTCGTCGTTCACCAGGAAGCAGCCTACCCGGCCGAGCGCGTATGCGGCCGCGAGCGCCGGAGCGGCGAGCTGCATGGTCCAGCGAAGCGGCACCTTCAGCCGCCAGCCGGTGCAGATGAGGATCACGGCCGCCGTGCCGCCGATGAAGCCGCCGTACCAGACCAGCCCTCCCCTGGAGAAGAGAGCGCCCGCGTCCTGAGCGACCGCCACGTACCAGAGCTTGGCGCCCACGATCCCGCCGATGACGGCCGCTGCGATCATGTCGGCGGCGTAGTCCTCCGACAGCCCCCGGCGCTTGAGCTCCAACGCGATGAGCCAGCCCCCCATCAGGAAGGCAACCATCATCATCAGCCCGTAGCCGGTGATTTCCAGGAATCCCAGTTGGAACTTGAAAGGATAGATCGTCATTCAAGCGTTCTCGGTGACGGCGGTGAGGCCGGGAAGGGGAAGATCGTCGCGCGGTTCGAGGTCCCAGCCGCTGCGCTCACCGCGGGCCAGTCTCCACGCACCCGCGGCGGCGATCATCGCCGCGTTGTCGGTGTTGAGCCGGGGAGAAGCTACGCTGACCCGGGCTTGGCCCGCCAGCCGCTCGGCCAGGCGCGCCGCGAGGGTGCGGTTGCACGCCACGCCCCCGCCGATCATCGCCGTGCGGTAACCGAGCGCCTCCACGGCGTGCGCGGTCTTGGCGGTGAGCACCTCGATGGCCGCATCCTGAAAGGCACGGGCGAGGTCGGGCCGGTCGCGCTCGGGAGGAGGCTCGGCCGGGCGGGACGGGTCGGCGCCGCCCCGAACCGCGCGGAGCACGGCGGTCTTGAGCCCGCTGAACGAGAAGGCGTACCGGTTCGGTCCCTCGCGGTCGAGCTCCTGGAGCATCGGCCTCGGGAAGGCGAAGCGCCCCGGTCTCCCTTCCTTCGCAAGCCGCTCGATCAGCGGTCCTCCCGGATAACCGAGGCCGAGGAGCTTGGCGACCTTGTCGAACGCCTCGCCGGCCGCATCGTCCAGCGTCTGTCCCAGGAGCCGGTACTCGCCCCAGGCCGGCACGTCGAGCAGCATCGTGTGCCCGCCACTCACCAGGAGGGCGACGAACGGCGGCGCCAGCTCCGGGTCCTCGAGCGAGGGCGCGAAGAGATGGCCTTCGAGATGGTTCACGCCGAGGAGGGGCCGGTCGAGGCTGAAGGCGAGGGTCTTCCCGTAGGTCACGCCGACGAGGAGCGCGCCCACCAGTCCGGGTCCCGCCGTCACGACGATGCCGTCGAGCTGCGGCAAGCCGATCCGCGCGTCGGCCAGCGCCCGGTCCACCACCGAGCCGATGGCGCGCACGTGGGCGCGGCTCGCCAGCTCGGGCACCACCCCGCCGAAGACGCGATGGACGTCCTGCGACAGGATCACGTGCCCGGCGACCGAGCCCACGCCGCCTTCGGAGCGGATCACCGCCGCGGAGGTCTCGTCGCAGGATGTCTCGATCCCGAGGATCCAACCGGTCACGCTACTCCTCGGGCTGTTCCAGGAGCCGCTCGACCGCGCCGCGATTGGCCGGGGAGCTCCAGTCGTGAGCGCCGATTACGCGCTTGACGAGGACGCCGCGGCGGTCGAGCAGGAAGCTCTCGGGGACGCCGGTGGTCTGGTAGAGGCGCTCGACCTTGCCGCTCCGGTCGTGGAGGATGTCGAAGGTGAGGCCCAGCTTCCGGGCGAAGGCGGTGACGTCTTCGGGGCTGCCTTCATCGATGCTGATTGCGGCGATCCTGAAGCCGCGGGTGGCGAGCGAGTCGTACAGCGTCTGCATCGACGGCATCTCGTCGCGGCAGGGCAGGCACCACGTGGCCCAGATGTTCACCAGCGTGACCGACCCGCGATAGTCCTCCAGCGACACCGAGTCGCGGGTGGCGAGGTCGATCGCCTGGAAGTTGGGCGCCGGGCGATTGATCTCCACCCCGCCGTCCGGCGCCACCCAGGTCAGCGCGGCGGCGCCGAGGGCGAGCGCCGCCACCACGATTCCGGTCACAGCCCACTGTTTCGACACCGACACCTCAGGCGAGGACGGCGCAGCGCCGCTGGAGGTCGCGCACCGCCTGGGCGGGATCGGCCGCGCCGAAC
>CAYPAE010000104.1:0-7154 GCA_964408595.1 uncultured Gemmatimonadaceae bacterium
TGTGGTGGCGCTCCTCGCCTCGGGGGTCCGGTTCGGCCCCGTGCGGAGCGCCATCGAGCGCCGGCGCCGGTCGCCGATGGAGCACGTGCGCGCACTCGCGACCGCTCTCGCCGCCGCGCGGGGGCACGACGTGGCGGTGCGCCTCATGATCCAGGGCCTGCGGCGGCGGCTCTCGCGGAGCGGCCGTCCCGCACCTGCCGACCTCGAGACCTGGCTCCAAGGGCTCGGATCCTCGGTCCGGACCGCGCGCGGGCGAGCGGCGCTCGAATCGCTCACCTCAATGAGCCGCAGGCCGCCGGACGCAGACAGCGTTCTGGTGGCCGCCAACGCCGTGGAGACTCTGTGGGAGGAGCTGAAGCCGTCATGACGACCGCAATGGCGCCGCTCGGCGCCGACGAAGCCGCGCGCGGGGCGGAAGATGCCCGCGCGATCGTGGAGCAGCTCGGCCGCGTGGTGCTGGGTCAGGGGGAGGCGGTGCGCGACGCGGTTGCGGCGTTGATCGCCCGGGGGCACGTGCTTCTCGAGGGAGTGCCGGGCACCGCCAAGACGCTGCTCGTCCGAGCGCTGAGCCAGGTGCTGAGTCTCGAGTTCCGGCGGATCCAGTTCACCCCGGACCTCATGCCCTCGGACATCACCGGGGTCAACCTGCTGGCCGGGCCCGGAACCTTCACCTTCCGCCAAGGCCCGATCTTCGGCGACCTGGTGCTGGGCGACGAGATCAACCGGGCCCCGGCGAAGACGCAGGCCGCGCTGCTCGAGGCGATGCAGGAGCGGCGGGTCACGGTGGACGGCGTCTCTCACCCGTTGCCGGAGAGCTTCACCGTCTTCGCCACCCAGAACCCGATCGAGTTCGAGGGCACCTACCCGCTGCCCGAGGCCGAGCTCGACCGATTCCTGGTGAAGGTGATCGTGGGGTATCCCGAGGAGCCGGTGGAGCAGGGGATCCTGCAACGAGTGCTGGGTGGGTTCGAGGCCGACATGCCGGCGAGCTACGGCGTGGACCGGGTGGCGGACACCGCGGGGCTGGCGCGGCTGCGCGACGCGTGCCGGCGGGTACGGGTGGAGCCCAGCCTGGTGGCGTACATCGCCGCGATCGTGCGCGCGACCCGGACCGCGCCGGTCCTCACGCTCGGCGCGTCGCCGCGGGGAAGCGTCGCGTTGCTCAAGATGGCCCAGGCCTCGGCGCTCCTCGAGGGACGGGCCTACGTGATCCCGGACGACGTGAAGACGCTGGCGCCCGCGGTGCTGCGCCACCGGGTCACGGTGGCGCCCGAGCTGGAGCTCGAGGGCGTGGCGCCCGACACGGCACTCCGCGGCATCATCGAGAAGATCGAGGCGCCCCGGTGAGGGTCGTCCCATCGCGCCGCTGGCTGCTGGGGGCCGCGGCCCTCGCGCTGGTCGCGACGGCCGGTCTGTGGTGGCCGGGAGCGCTCGCCGTCCTCCTCGCGCTCGACGCGGCGTGGGTGGTGGCCTTCCTGGTGGACGCCCTCGCCGCTCCGGGTGCGCGCGCCCTCGAGGTGAGCCGCGAAGCGCCGGTCGCCTTTTCTCTCGGTCGCCGCTTCATCATCCGCTACCGCTGGCGCCATACCCGGCGGCGGCGTCTGCGGGTCGAAGTGAAGGAGCATCTGCCGGAGCCCCTCGGCGGCGCGATCACGCCCCTCCGCCGGCTGGAGCTGCCGGCCTACCTGACCGTCGAGGAGCACCTCGAGCTCGAGCCGGTACGGCGTGGAATCGGGCCCGGCGGCAGGATCGATCTCCGGATCCTCGGTCCGCTCGGTCTCGCTTGGCGGCAGAGCCGGATCGAGGCGCCGTGGACCGCGACGGTGTACCCGAGCCTGCGCGGCGCGTGGCTTCGCGCCCTGCCTATCCAGTCGATCCGGCGGCGAGAGGCCGGGCTCCGCAGCGTGCGGCATCGGGGCGAGGGGCAGCTCTTCGAGGGGCTGCGCGAGTGGGTTCCGGGCGACGACACCCGGACCATCGATTGGAAGGCGACCGCGCGCCGGGGCAAGCCGATCGCGCGGCAATACGAGGACGAGCGACGCCAGCAGGTCATGCTGGTGGTGGACGCGGGCCGGCTGCTCACCGCGGAGGTGGAGGGCGTGCCCCGCCTCGAGTCGGTGATCTCGGCGGCGCTCCACCTGGCGCACGCGGCGGTGGAGCACGACGACAACGTCGGCCTGCTCGTGTTCGCCGACACCATCCAGCGCTATGTGCCGCCCGGGCGCGGCCGTCGCTCGCTGCGCGCCGTGCTGGAGGGACTCGCCGCCGCCGAAGGGCGGCTGGTGGAATCCGACTATCCGGCGGCGTTCCGCTATCTGGCCACCCGAAGCCGGAAACGCGCGCTCACCGTGCTCTTCACCGATGTGATCGACCGGACCGCGAGCGAGGCGCTGGTGGCACAGACCGCCACCCTGCGTCCGCGCCATCTCCCGCTCGCCGTCACGTTGCGCGACCCGGCGATGGAGGCGCTCGCCTCCGCGCGGCCGGCCAGCCCGGCGCAGGCGTTCGAGCGCGCCGCCGCGGAGGAGCTGCTCGGCGCGCGCGAAGCCGCGCTCGCGGAGATGCGGTCGCGCGGCGTCATGGTGCTCGACGTCCCCCCGTCCGGGGCGAGCTCGGCGCTGGTGGAGCGGTATCACCTGTTGAAGAGGAAGGGGATGTTGTAGGCGGGGCAGCGGGGCAGCGGGGCAGCGGGGCAGTAAGGCTGCTCGCTTCGCTGGACCACAAGGTACGACCTGTCGCTTCTGCCCCGCTGCCCCGCTGCCCCGCTGCTCCGCTTTCCCGCCTATACCGACATCGGCACCGCCCACGTCTCGGCATGCGCGCCGACGAATGCCTCCACCGCCTCGGGGTCCAGCTGTGATCCCGCGACCCGGCGCAGCTCGGCCATGGCGTCGGCGGGTGGACGGGACTCGCGATAGGGCCGCCGGGTGGTCATCGCGTCGAAGGCGTCGGCCACGGCCACGATGCGGGCCTCGATCGGAATCTTCTCGCCGCGAAGGCCGTCGGGGAACCCGCGCCCGTCGAACCGCTCGTGGTGCGACCGCACGATGCGCAGCACCGCGGGCGACTCCCGCGCCAGGGGCGACAGCATCCGCTCGCCGAGCAGCGGGTGCTCGGTGATCTGCCGGAATTCCTCGTCCGTGAGCGAGCCGGGCTTGTGCAGCACCGACTCCCGGGTGCCGATCTTGCCGATGTCGTGCAGCTCACCGCCCAGCCGGATCCCGTCGAGCGATTCCCCCTCGAACCCCATGCGCGACGCCGTGGCCACGGCGTACTGACTCACCCGGATCGAGTGTCCGCGGGTGTAGGCGTCCTTGGCCTCCAGCGCCCGGGCGAGCATCTGCACGCCCTGAAGGAACAGCTCCTGGATCCGCACCGCCTGCTCGTGTAGCTGGCGCTCGAGGTCTTCCTGGTAGAAGCGGTTCTGCAGCACCAGGGCGCGCTTCTCGAGGGCTCGGGTGACCCGGGCCTGGAGCTCGCTCGTGGAGATCGGCTTGAGCAGGAAGTCCGCGGCGCCCCGATGCAGGCAGTCCACCGCGGTGTTGGTCTCACTCATGCCGCTCAGGATGATGACCGAGGTGTCGGGATACCGGTCGCGGACGACCTCGAGGAGGCTGATCCCATCCATCTCGGGCATCCGCATGTCGGAGACGATGAGGGGGGGCTCACCGATGCGATCGAGGACGTCGAGCGCCTCCCGTCCGGAGCCCGCCTCGAAGCATTGGAATCCCTGGGACTGGAGCATCCGGATGAGGAATCGTCTCACTCCGGGCTCGTCGTCCACAACGAGACACTTGGCGGAGCCGGCCACGACCGGCTGCGCGAGCTGGCTTGTCAGCATGGTTCACGGTGTACTTGAGGTGGGCGATGGATGCCACGAACATCCAAGCGCTTACACTGTAAACCATTGCTCTGGAAATGTCCACTGGCGCGTCCGGCACCGGTCAGTCCAACGGCTTGCCGCGCTTCCGCCGGTAGAAGCGCCGGGCCTTCTCGTTGTTCCCGCAGACCCTCATGTCGCACCAGCGGCGCGCATGGTTGCGGCTCCGGTCGAGGAAGACCCAGCCGCACTGGTCGCCGGCGCAGCGCTTGAGGAGCGGCAGCTCGTCCGAGGTGAGGAGCTGGGCAGCGGACCAGGCGATCCGCCAGAGCGGACGCTCCAGCTCCCCCCGCCCATTCCACCCCCACGACCATCCCCTACCACCGCCGCCAAGCCGGAGTCGCCCGAGCGCCGGGCCCAGGAATCGATTGAGGCGATCCACCCCGGCGGCGTCCGGCTCGGAGCCGGCAGCCTGGGCGACGAAGACGTCGTGCAGCGCGCCGCGCAGCTCGAGCGCGCGGTCGAAGACCCGGTCGGTCTCCCGGGGACGACCCGCCGCCCGCCGGCCCAGCGACCGGACCTCGTCCGGGCCGGCGAGGCCGGCCGCTCCGGTCCAGCGGACGAGATCGGCGTACGAGCGGAGCCGCTCCTCGGCCGGCTCCGGAGCGCTCCAGCTGACGGTGTTCGTGAAGTCGAGAGCGGGGGAGCCGCCCACCCATTCGAACGGTAGAGCCGCCGACGGCTGGCCGGGCATCGCTATCCTCCACATCGGGGGTCTCGGTCAATATAACCAGCATACGGCTATTGACAGGTTATTGGTGATCGCAGTATATAACCAGCATCTGGCACTTTGATGGTTATACACCTGGAGGGCGCATGGAGACCGGTTGGTGACCTGTGGGATCCCTCCAGTGTCCGTCGAGCCGTTTGAGGCCCGGGTCGAGCAGGCCCTGCTCGACGACCTCGGCGACCGGCTGCGACGGACTCGCTGGCCCGACCCGCCTCCCCGGGCAAGGGGTGGGACGGGGGTAGCCCTGAACGAGGTGCAGGATCTGGTCGAGTACTGGCGGAACGGCTTCGATTGGCGAGCGGCGGAGGAGCGGCTCAACCGGTTCTCCCAGTTCCGCGCGGAGCTGAGCGGCGGCCGGGTCCACTTCATCCATGAGCGCGGGCGGGGGCGGCGGCCGCTTCCGCTCGTCGTCACTCACGGGTGGCCGGGTTCCGTCTTCGAGATGCTGGAGCTCATTCCCCGCCTCACCGACCCGGAGCGCTTCGGCGCCTCTGCCGACGACGCGTTCGATGTCGTGGCACCATCCCTTCCCGGGTACGGCTTCTCCGATCCGCCCCAGACCCCGGGAATGCACCCGGGTCGCATCGCGGCCCTGTGGCTGGACCTGATGGACGCCCTGGGATACGATCGTTTTGGCGCGCAGGGCGGCGACTGGGGAGCGAGTGTCGCGACCCGCCTCGCGCTCGGCGCGCCCGACCGCCTTGTCGGGATTCATCTCAACTATCTGCCCGGCTCGTACCGGCCGCCGCTGGGCCCGGAGGCGCGAGCGCTCTCCGGGGCGGAGGCCGAGTTTCTCGCTGCCTGCGACCGGTGGGACGAAACCGAGGGCGGCTACGCCCACGTGCAGCGCAGCAAGCCCGACACCCTCGCCGTTGGGCTCGCCGACTCGCCGGCCGGGCTCGCCGCATGGATGGCCGAGAAGCTGTGGAGCTGGAGCGATCGGCTGGAGGGAGGGAAGAGCAGGCTGAGCCGGGACGACGTGCTGGCGAACGTGACGCTCTACTGGCTCACGGGCACGATCGGATCGTCCATGCGGCTCTACTACGAGGCGAGCCGACACCCGCTCCGCCTCGCCGCTGGCGAGCGGGTCCGCGTGCCGACCGGCCTGGCCCTATTCCCGGCGGAGACCCCGGCGAGCCCGCCGCGCGAGTGGGTCGAGCGGGGCTACGACGTCACCCGTTGGGCGCCGATGCCGCGCGGCGGCCACTTCGCCGCCTGGGAGGAGCCCGACCTCCTCGCTGAGGAGATCCGGGAATTCTTCCGGCCGCTGCGGCGCTAGTCCAGCGCGACCCGCCCCGGCTGGGCGGGATGCGGTCATTTCGTTAAATTGTTGCCACTCTCGCGGACCATTTCGAACCCGGTCGGCCGGCGCCAGCGCCGGCGAGGAGAGACGATGCCAGGTGTGCAGGCGCGTCTGCGGTCCGAGCAGCAGCGAAAATACCCCGAGCTCAACCCATCCAAGTGGTACGAAGTGGCGCCCATCTTCCCTGGCGTCACCCAGCGGATGGTCAACATGGCCGGCGAACGCCTCACCCGGCTCACCACCTCTCGGGGGTTCGTGATCCTCCGGGCCGAGCCTCTCGAGTTCCGGCCGGCGCGGGACGTGGCCGCGATGGAGCCGGACACCGAGGCGATCGCCTAGACCGCGCCCGTGCGGCGGCCGGACCCACGCCCGTCGAGCAGCTCCCGGACTTTCCGCGCCAGCGCTTCGGGCGTAAACGGCTTCTGCTGGAAAGGCACCCCAGGCTCGAGCAGCCCCCGCTGGATCACGTCGTCCCCCGTATACCCCGACATGTACAGGATGGGCAGCTCCGGCTGGAGGACCCTCAGGCGCGATCCCAGGTCACGGCCGCTCAACTCCGGCATGACCACGTCGGAGATGACGAGGTCGACGACCTGGCGGCCCTCCTCCACGCGGTCGAGCGCCTCCCGGCCGTGCCGGGCCTCGAGCACCGTGTAGCCCTGCTCGCGCAGGCCCCGGCAGGCGAGCGCCCGGACCACGTCTTCGTCCTCCACGACCAGGATGGTCTCGCTGCCGCCGCGCAGTTGAGTCGGCGGGCCGGAGGGCGGCAGCGGCAGCGATCGGGTGCCCGCCCGGGGCAGGTAGATCTTGAAGCTGGTCCCCTGGCCCGGCTCGCTGTAGCACCAGACGAAGCCGTCGCTCTGCTTCACGATGCCGTACACGGTGGACAGCCCGAGCCCGGTGCCCTGGCCGACCGGCTTGGTGGTGAAGAACGGCTCGAAGATCCGCGCCTGGACCTCGCGCGCCATGCCGCTCCCGGTATCGGCGACGGTGAGGAAGACGTACTCGCCCGGCGGGATCCCGACGCCGCCGTGGGTCTGGGCGTAGACCTCGTCGAGCGTGGCCCGGCCGGTGGCGACCGTCACCCGGCCGTGCTGGCGCATGGCGTCGCGCGCGTTGAGCGTCAGGTTGATGAGCACCTGCTCGAGCTGCCCTCGGTCAGCGCGGATCTCGCCGACGTCAGGCGAGAGCTTGAGCTCCAGCACGTGATCTTCGCCGAGGGAGCGCCGGAGCATCTTCTC
>CAYPAE010000105.1:0-2489 GCA_964408595.1 uncultured Gemmatimonadaceae bacterium
CCGTGGTCTCTCGAGGCGGACGGCCGGACCTGGCCGGGGACGCCCTGCCGGCGGTCCGCGCGCCGACGCTGCTCATCGTCGGGAGCCGCGACGAGGTCGTGCTCGAGCTGAACCGCCAGGCCTTTCGCCGCCTCACCTGCGTGAAGCGGCTGGCGGTCGTAGCCGGCGCGACCCACCTCTTCGAGGAGCCGGGGACGCTGGAGGAGGCGGGTCGATGGGCGGCCGAATGGTTCGTCGAGCACCTGGCGATGGCGCCGAGATCGCAGGCGGGACGCCGGTGAGCCCGGTCACTCAGAATTTGGCCCTGCGATCAGCCAGCGCCGGGCGGCTCCTGCGGGAGACCGCCGAGCGCTTCCAGGATATCGAAGAGGCCGAGGTGGGCCCGCTCTTGGAGCGGATCGGCGACGCGCGGGTCGTGCTCTTGGGCGAGGCCACGCATGGGAGCTCGGAGTTCTACCGGATGCGCGCCCGGATCACTCGGGAGCTGATCGATCGCAAGGGCTTCTCCATCGTGGCGGTGGAGGCGGACTGGCCCGACGCCGCCTGGGTGGACCGATACGTCCGGCACGCGTCCGGACCGCCGACGGGCGGCGCGCCCTTCACCCGGTTTCCCCGGTGGATGTGGCGGAACCGCGAGGTGAGCGAGTTCGTCGAGTGGCTGCGGGAGCGGAACGCGGCGGTCCGCGATCCCGAGCGGCATGCCGGCTTCTACGGGCTCGACCTCTATAGCCTCTACGGCTCGATCGGCGTCGTGGTGGATTATCTGGACCGGGTCGATCCCGCCGCCGCGCGGATGGCCCGCGCCCGTTACGCCTGCCTGGCGCCCTGGACGGGCAACCCCGCGGCCTACGGTCGCGCGGCGATCACCGACCGGTACGCCAGCTGCGAGCCGGAGGTCGTCGCGATGCTGGTGGACATGCTCTCCCGACAGCTCGAGTACGTCCAGAGGGACGGGACACGGTTCCTGGACGCGGCGCAGAACGCCCGGCTCATCGCCAACGCCGAGCGCTACTATCGGATCATGTATCACGGCTCGGTGGCCTCGTGGAACCTGCGGGATCAGCACATGTTCGACACTCTTGCGACGCTGCTCGCCTTCCACGGCCCCGAGTCCAAGGCGGTGGTGTGGGAGCACAACTCCCACGTGGGCGATGCCGCGGCGACGCAGATGGGCAGTCGGGGCGAGCACAACGTCGGGCACCTCTGCCGCCGAGCCTTCGGCGCGGGCGCGTATCTCGTGGGGTTCGGCACCGATCACGGCACGGTCGCCGCCGCGCGCGATTGGGACGAGCCGATGGAGGTCATGGCGGTCCGGCCGGCGCATCCCGAGAGCTACGAGCGGCTGTGCCACGACAGCGAGATTCCGGCGTTCCTCCTGGCGCTGCGGGAGCCCGCGCGGGCCGAGGTCCGGGAGGAGTTGGAGGCGCCCCGGCTCGAGCGTGCCATCGGGGTCATCTACCGGCCCGACAACGAGCTGGCGAGCCACTACTTCCACGCCTCGCTCCCCCGGCAGTTCGACGAATACGTCTGGTTCGACCGGACGGAGGCCGTGACGCCGCTGGCGGGTCCGGTGACTCCCGGGCTGCCCGAGACATATCCGTTCGGACTCTGAAGGACTCAGCGCCTTTCACATTCCCGGGCGGCTCGAGCGGACGGCACGGCGCTCCGCCGTGCCGGCATGCCGATGGTACGCCCGGAGGGCGAGCACGCTGAGGAGCGCCCCGGCGAGTCCCAGCACGAGCAGGGGAATGATCCGCCGCTCGACGAAGCTGACCCCCAGGTACACCGCGCCGAGCGCGTAGGGCAGCTCGGCGAGAGCCAGCGCCGCCACGAACGGGACGAACGGGCAGCGGATCAGTCCGAAGACGTACCCGGCCAGGTCGGACGGGACCGCCAGCTGCAGTAGCACGATGCCGACCAGCGAGCGGCGGGAGCGGGCCCAGCGTTCCTGCCGCTCCAGCGCCGCGGGCCGCACCAGCCGATGCACGATGGGGCGGCCCAGATAGCGGCCGATGCCGTAGGCGGCGAGGCCTCCGAGAAACCATCCGGCCCAGAGCAGGACGAAGCAGATCCACGGCCCCCAGACATAGATCGCGACGGGGATGAGCACGGCGCTGCTGGCGAAGGCGATCATCGCGGAGATCGCCGCGAGAGCCACGAAGACCACCATGCCCCAGGCCTGCTGCTGCCGGATTACCCCTTCGGCCGCCGCGAACTGGGAGAGCAGCCAGGCGTGGACCGGACGGGCGACGAGCAGCACCGTTGCGAGGGCGAGCAGCGACACGATGACGGTGACGCGCCGCGTCGCCCAGGACGCCGGCGGGGGCTCAGCGGGCGGCGAGGCGGGACTCGCGAGCGGCGGAGGGATGGTAGGCGAACAGCGCGGTGCCGCCGCGGACGAGCTCGATCATCCGGCGTGCCACCGCGCGATCGAGCGCGGGACACCCCTGACTACGGCCCAGTCGGCCCAGCGCCGCGATCGTCCGCTG
>CAYPAE010000105.1:2589-7108 GCA_964408595.1 uncultured Gemmatimonadaceae bacterium
CACGTCGTCTCCCGAGTTCCGGCCGTGGGCTACGAGCTCCCGCGCGAGGACGCCGCCCCTGCGGACGTCGAGCACCCAGAGTCGGCGCACGCGCGACGGCAGGCTGTAGTCGATGACCGTGAGCGAGCCCAGTCCGGCCAGGATGCAAAGGAGGCGGCGCAGAGTCATGATCGCAAGGCTACGGGGTGGTCGGGCCCGCCCGCAAGGCTTCGTCGAGCCGGCGGTCGTGACCGTAGATGTCGTCGTAGAAGGCGACGCCGCGACCGGGGTCGGCGACCGCCGTCGTATAGAAGAGGATGACCGGCATGGGTCGAGTGAGCAGCGCACGCCGCGTGGGCTTCGCCGCCATCGCCGCGTCCACGCTGTCCCGGGTCCACGCCGGCTGGTCCCGCAGCACCCAGGCGGCAAGGGCGGGCGGCTCCTCCACCCGGATGCATCCGTGGCTGAAGTCCCGGCGCTGCCTGGCGAACAGCGCCGTGTCCGGCGTGCCGTGCAGATAGACGTCCGCGGCGTTGGGGAAGACGAACTTCACCCGGCCAAGCGGATTCTCGGGTGAGGGGCGCTGACGCAGCCGCAGGTCGCCGCTGGCGAGCTGGCTCAATACCGTGGGAGTCACCCCATCACCCAGGACCCGGTCTTGCTGGCCAACCAGCTCCATGCCGTGCTCGCGCAGGTACTGTGGACGCCGGCGAAGCTGCGGAAGGATCTCCCCGACCAGAATGCTCCGGGGCACGTTCCAGAACGGCTGGAACTCGAGGTACCTCAGCTGCTCGACCAGCACTGGCGTGCGGGTATCCAACGCCTTCCCGACGATGACCCGCATGTGCAGCGAGGGGATTCCGGCGCCGCCGGCCGAATCGAACGCGAAGAGGTGGAACGCGGGGATGTTCACCACCAGGAAGCGTTGCCGCCCGATGGGTGGCAGCCAGCGCAGCCGCTCGAGCGCCAGCTCGATCTGCCGTACGCGCTGGGCGATCGGTGTGCTGAGCGCGTCGAATGTGCGGCTACCCAGAACGCCGTCGGCGGCGAGCCCGTGGCGTCGCTGGAACCTGCGCACCGCCTCGACCAGGTCTCCGGCATAGCGGCGGTCCCGGTCGGGGAGAGAAGCTTCCGCCGGCAGATCACCGAATGCCGTGAGCCGGCGAGCCAGCGCAGCGGCGCCGTCGTACGGATCTCCCGGCCGGACCCGGGCGACTCTCGGCACCGCCGGGAGGGTCGTGTCGCCTTCGATCGCACGATAGCGGGCCAGTTCACGCCGGAGGTTCCGGTACTGCGCGAGCGGAGGGGAGACGGCAAGCGCGAGCCGGGACACCGAATCCCCCACGACCGCCGCTGAGAGCGCGGCCGCGAGGTCGAGCGATACGGCCGGAAGACTTCGGCTCAGCGCCGCGGGATGCGTTCGCCCGGAGTGCAGGTCGTCCACATACCGGAGGAAGGCGACGCTCAGCAGGAGGTCGAAACGCATCCGCTCCGTCGGCGATGCGGGAGCGACGTCAAGCCGCCGCACCAGACTGTCGAGCATGAGGACGTCGTAGTCACGCGGATCCAGTCCATGCTCCGTGGCGGCGGCCAGCTGCGCCAATGCCTCCCGGCCCTGGTTCGATATGCCCGCCGCGCCCAGCCAGGCCGGCGCGTCGGCACGGGCCATGTAGACGCGCGCGACGTCGTCCACGTATCCGGAGAAATCCGGCCAGCGCGACCAGGGGAGCCGGGCGGTGGCGATCACGGCTCTCACGTTCGCCGCCACCGGGTCCTGGGCCCAGGCGGGCTCTCGCGCGCGTGCCGCCATGAGGGCGAGCAGAACCCAGGCCAGCGGAGCACCAATGACCCAACGAGGGGGAAGCCTACTACTCGAAGCCGCCGGAAGGCGAGCGATGGTACGGATGCCGGTACCCCACGAGACTAGCGCGAGCCCACGGGCCCCTGGGCGTCATCGGTCCAAGTTCGATTACAGTCCCGGCAGCGCCACTGAGGCGAGCCGGGCGATTCGCGCACACCGCCGAGGGCCACTAGCCCCGCGGCGTACGCCTTCAGCAGCCCGCTCGTGAGCACCCCGTAGACCACGGGCACGACTCGACCGGAGCCGCACGCCCGGCACGGCGCGCCACCGGACTTCGCCGGTGCATCCACGGCCTCGGCCTGGTGGCTTTGGTCGAAGCCAGCCCTCTCGTCCATGTGTCCTTGAAGAGTGGCGGGGGCAATCCAAGCTATGGACCTGGATTCCCGGCTGCCAGTCCCATCCTCTGGACGCATGAAGACAGCTTCACGGTCATTTCAGGCCGGTTTCCCTGTCCCGGCGGCATGATTGGGCGAGCCCTCCAGGGAGGCATGAATGACAAGCCGCGTCAGCGGGCCGTCGGTCCAGGACTTCCCACACATCTACCCGATCCAGGAGCAGCTTCGCTTCCTGCTCCGCTTCGCGATCCTGGCTCCGTCCACCCGGAACACCCAGCCGTGGCGCTTCGGCGTCGAGGAGAACCAGGTCGTGGTCCGGGCCGATCTCTCTCGCGCGCAGCCGGTCGCCGACGACGATCGGCGCGAGCTCTACCTCAGCCTGGGGTGCGCGATCGAGAATCTCCTGGTGGCGGCCGAGCAGTTCGGGTTCCGGCACTCGATCGCTTATCTCCCCCACTATCCGGATGAACGGGTGGCGGCGACGATCGCATTTCTGCCTGGAGGGCATCGGTCGGCCGAGCGCGGCGGTTTGAGCTTCCAGACGCTTCACACTCGGCGGGCGGCGCACGGCCGGTTCTCCGACCAGCCCGTCTCCGACGAGGACCTGCTCGCCCTCCGGCGATGCGTCACCGAGCAGGATCTGGAGCTCACGCTGGTGGTCGACCCGGAGCGCCGCCGGGAGATCGAAGCCATTCACCGGAGCGCGCACGAGACCTCGCTCGCCGACCCGGCCTTCCGGCACGAGCTAGCGGAGTGGGTCGGGGCAGGGGCCTTCGGCACCCCGTGGCCGGTGTCCCGGATCGGCCAATCGGCGATCGGTAGCGAGCTCCTGGCACACCAGCTGGCGAAGCTCGACGCGATCGCGGTCGGCAGCGCGCCGCTGCTGGCGCTGATCAGCTCCCGCGAGGACGACCGGCCGTCGCAGGTCAGGAGCGGTCAGCTGCTCGAGCGGTTGTGGCTCACCGCGGCGGCCCGCGGGCTGGGGCTTCAGCCGCTGAGCGCGGCGCTCGAGGTGCCGCAGCTGCGTCTGGAGCTTTCGCGGGTGATGGATGCGCGGTTGCCCTGGGGCCAGCAGTTGGTGCGGATCGGCCATCCGCGCGGCGGGAGCGCCCATCGGACGCCGCGCCGGCCGCTCGACGAGATGATCGATCCACCCGGGTCAGAGGTATGAGGGCGATCAACGCCGCGGCACTGATACTCCTCGCCGCGAGCGAAGTGTCGGCGCAGGGAATTCGGCCGGAGCAGCGACCGGCGGGCGTGACCGACTCCGCGATCGCCTGGGGAAGGGAGCTGTTTCATGGATCGGCCAACTGCTCGGGGTGTCACGGCGAGGCGGGACGGGGCACCGACCGCGGGCCGAACATCACCGGCGCCATCTGGCTGCACGGGCCCGGGACCTATGAGTCCCTCATCGAGCAGGTGAAGCACGGCGTCCCGGCCTCGCGCTCGTACACGACGGAAGGGATGCCCGAGCGAGGCATGGTGCCAATGCCGGACGATGCCGTGAGAGCGGTGGCGGCGTACGTCTGGTCCATCAGCCATCCCCCGCAGCCGCCACCGCCGCCTCGACGCCGTCCGCCGGCGGGATAGGGATCGCGTGCCCAGCCGGATCGTGATCATCCAAGGCCATCCGGATGGTACGCGACCGCACTTCTGCCATGCCTTGGCGGACCACTACGCCGCCGGCGCGCTCGCGGGAGGTCATGAGGTCAGACGCATCGAAGTAACCGGCCTGGCCCTCCCGGTGCTGACCGTCCCCGACCAGTGGGAGAACGAACCGCCGAGCGACGCCGTTCGAGCCTGCCAGGAGGATATCGGGTGGGCCCGACACCTGGTGATCGTCTATCCGCTCTGGCTTGGGGCGATGCCCGCGCTGCTCAAGGCGTTCTTCGAGCAGGTGTTCCGCCCCGGGTTCGCGCTCCCGAAAGGGGCGTCACCCATGGGGAAGAAGCTGTTGAAGGGAAGGACGGCGCGGATCGTCGTCACCATGGGCATGCCCGCGTTGATGTACCGCTGGTACTTCGGGGCACACTCCCTGAAGAGCCTGGAGCGCAGCATCCTCGGCTTCTGCGGAATCGGGCCGGTGAGGGAGAGCTTGATCGGGCTGGTCGCCGCCGGGGGAGAAGCGAAGCACCGGAAGTGGTTGGAGAGCATGCGGCGACTGGGGCAGCGGGGGCGGTAGGCGAGGTTCGATCAGCGGCTGGCGCCGACGGCCTCCGGCAGCGTAGGCTCCGCCGCCCCGACGGCAAGCCGCTGGGTGACCCCGGCGAGGGAGTCGGGATTGAGCGAAATGGAGTCGATGCCGATGTCCGCGAGGAACTCGGCGAACTCGGGGTAGTTGCTC
>CAYPAE010000106.1:0-7089 GCA_964408595.1 uncultured Gemmatimonadaceae bacterium
TGCTCCGGATGGCCTCGGCCCCCACCAGCAGGGCGGGAAGGACCATGAGCGAGAATCCGAGCAAAAGTTTGCGCTGGAAGGTCACGGCTCAAACATACGCGGCCGCGTTGCTTGACGCCTTCTCGTCCGCGGTGCATGCTTGGCGAAGCCCACCCCGTACGCATTCTATCCAAGAGCTAAGCATATCCGTGGAGGTCAGATGCGGTCCACGATCGTAGGACGTGTGTACAACCTTCCGCTTGCCACAGCACTCTTGGCTGCGGTCAACGTCGGGTGCACCGATTCCAATCCCACAGCACCCGACGACGCGGAGGCCACGGCGGCAGCCGTGAGTGCAGCAGCCAGTGGGGATCGATATGTCGTGCTGTTGAAAGAGAGTGGGGCGAGCACGCTGCGAGCGAACGCCGTCGGCACCGAGGTCGCTCGACTTGGTGGCAGGATCGAGCGTGCCCACGACGAGATCGGCGTGCTCCAGGTCCGCAATCTGACCGCGGCTGCCGCGGCCCGAGTGGCGGGACAGGCCGACGTGGAGGCGGTGGTCAAGGATCGCTTGATCAGGTGGCTTCCGCCAATCGAGCAGCGCAACGCTAGCGCGAAGCGCTTCGACCTCGGCACCAACAGTAATCAACGGGGCGCGATCTTGTTCGACCTGTTCTAGTGGAACATCAAGCGGATCAAGGCTCACCGCGCCTGGGACGTGAGCCGGCAGGGGGAGGGTGTGACGGTCTGCATTCTGGATACCGGCGTCGACCCGCGGCACATCGAACTGGAGGGTAAGCTCGACCTGGGCATGAGCGCCTCGTTCGTCGCCCAGGAGCGAGCCGACCGGGACTTCTTCTCCCACGGCACCGACATGGCTTCGCTCGTGTCCAGCAACGGCATTGCCATGGCTTCGGTCGCTCCGGACTCGAGGCTGTGCTCGGTCAAGGTGCTCGACCGCACGGGCTCCGGCAACTTCGGCGACGTGATCGCCGGGATGATGTTCACCGGCACCATCGGGGTCCAGGTGGCCAACATGAGCTTCGGCGCGCTCCTCCCCAGCAACGACCCGGACGTTCGGGCACTGGTCCGGGCAACGCAGCGGGCGATCAATTTCGCCACGAGACGGGGGGTGCTGTTCGTGGCAAGCGCGGGTAATGCCGCCGTGAATCTGAACGACCCGGCCCTCCTCAACGTCCCTTCGAGCCTCGACAACGTGATCAGCGTCGGGGCGACCGGGCCGATTGGCCAGAGACGGTTCGATCACGTCGCCAGTTACTCCAACGTCGGTCGCGAGGGGGTGGACGTCTTCGCGCCGGGCGGGGAGTTCGCATTTCCCGATAACGTGCTGGAAGATGGGATCGTGACGGTATGCAGCGCCAGCTTCAGGGTGGCAGGCACCCAGCCCTGTGCCACGGGTGACTTTTACTTCTTTGGTTCGGCCGGCACAAGCCCCGCGGCCGCGCACGTCTCCGGTGAGGCGGCGGTCATCGAGTCCGAGCTGCCGGGAGACCAGTCGCCGAGCGAACTGACCAGGTGCATCCTCCAGTATGCTGACCCGTTGCCCAATCCGATTCTTACGGCCAACGGCCGGATCAACGTTTTGAGGGGGCAGGAGTGCGGCACGGCCTACGCCGGCGCGGTTGCAAGTCAGTAGGGTGGCCCCATCAGGATAGGACCAAACCGACACGGGCTCGGCCGATTCATTGCTCTGGCCGGGCCCGTGTCCGCCCGAAGGCACTTTTCTTCTCTTTCTGGCTGCTTCACCGCGAGTTCAAGGCACGCCTCCCAGTCCCGCCTCCCGCCACCACCGATAGAAGGTCGCGCGGCCGATGCCGAGCGCCCGCGCGGCCGCGGTCCGGTTGCCGCCGTGAGACGACAGCGCTCGCAGCAGGACGGTGCGGCGGTCTTCCGAAGCGTAGCGCGCGGTGGTGGCGGGCGTCTCGTCCCGGTTCGCGAGTAAACTTTCAGGAAGCTGGTGCGGCTCGATCAGTGTCTCCACTCCGGCCGGGACGCCGGCGGCGACTTCGCGCATCACGCTCTCGAGCTGCCGCACGTTGCCGGGCCACTCGCAGGCTTGCAGCACCGCGGTCGCGGCGGCCGAGAGAGCGGCTTTCGGTGCTCCGTGGCAGGCGAGGAAGTGCCCGCTGAGGATCGCGATGTCGCCCCGCCGCTCGCGCAGGGGGGGCACCCGGATCCGCACCACCTGCAGCCGGCGCAGCAGATCGTCGCGGAAACGGCCTTCGCGCACTTCCGGGTCGAGCGGCCGCGTCGTGGCGGCGATGACGCGGACGTCCACCCGGCGCGGCGTGCCCTCGCCATCGCGCTCGACCATGCCGGTCTCCAGCAGCCGGAGGATGCGGGCCTGGGCCGAGAGCGACGCCGCGTTCACCCGGTCGAGCAAGAGCGTCCCGCTGTGCGCCAGCTCGGCCCGGCCGATCGAGGCGGTGCCGTGGGGCCCGGGACGCAGCTGGCCGAACAGCTCGGCCTCGAGGAGGGACGGTGACACCGCGCCGCAGTCCACGGCGATGAGCGGGCGCTCGGAGCGGCGGCTGCGCGCGTGGATCGCCTGGGCGACCAGCTCCTTGCCCACGCCGGATTCGCCTTCGATCACCACGGAGGCGTCGCTCGGCGCGATCGCCTCGACCAGGTCGTAGAGCGCCGTCATCGCCGGATCCGCGCCGACCAGGCTGCCGTAGCCGGTCCGGCCGCCGGGACCGCTGCGGTTGCGGCAGAGGACCGTCAGGTCGCGGATGAGGACCAGAATGCCGGTCCGTCCCTCGGCGTCGGTCCAGGGTTGGGCCAGGGCTTCGGCGATGCGGACATTGCCTTGCGCGCAGAGCACGCTGGCGAGGGCGCTGGTGGGTTTGCCGGAGGTCTTCGCCGTCCAGAGGAGATCGCCGACCGCGGCGTCGAGGTGGAGGACTTCACGCCAGGGGCGCTGATGCGCGGCGGAAGGGGCGAGGCCGGTGACCCTGCTGGCCGCCGGATTGTGCAGCACGACCCGTCCCTCGGCGTCGACGGCCACCACACCGTCGTCGGTCGACGCGAGCCAAGCCTCGAAGATCCCCACGTCAACCGCGTCCATGGCGCCGGTTCCAGAGGGGAGGAGTGTCTCGCCCAATATGAGACCGGACTCGGAGCCGCCGCAAGCATAGGCGTTCGGGCCCGCTGGATCGCGCGATCGTTCTATTGCCTGACTACACGGAACTTCATAGGTTAGACCAACCTACCCGTGGGAGGCGGGCCGATGTCGGATGCATTCCTCAGCTCCGACGACTTCGACGAACAAGCCCATCAACTCTACAACGAAGGCCGCTACGATGACGCCCTGATCGTATTGAAGGAAGGGATCGCGCTCTACCCGCACGCCGTCGAACTCCACATCGGAAAGGCATACGCCCACCTCGCCCGGGAGGAATTCGCCTGGTCGCGGCGGAGCTTCGACAACGCCCTGGGGCTCGACCCGGATCACGAGGACGGCCTCGCCGGGATCGGTGAGACGCTGCTCCGGCTGGGCGACCGCGAGGGGGCGATGAAGGCCTTCGAGCGGATCCTCCAGCTCGGCTTCCAGGACGACCACGAGCTGATGCTCCAGGTCGGCCGTGCGCTGTTCCGCGAGGGCCTGATCGCGCCGGCGCATCGCTTCTTCGACCTCGCGGCCGGGGCCCATCCCGAATCGCCCGACGCGGCCGCCTGCCTGGGCTACGCGGCGCACCGGCTCGGCAACGACGCCGGCTCGCTCTACTGGCTCCGCCGCGCGCTGGAGCTGGAGCCGAGCTTCGCCGAAGCGCGCATCTACCTGGCCAACCTGCTGTACGACCGGGGCGAGACCGAGGCCGCGCTGCACCACCTCGAGCGGACCCAGCCCGACGACCACTTCGACCAGCTGGGCATCTGGCGCCACGTCGAGCTCAAGAAATCGGTCTACCGGCTGCCCGACGAGGATCCCGAGCTGAAGCCGTGGCTCGCCCGGCTGGGTGAGGTCGCCGGCGACCCCGACCCGATCGACATGCTGCTCGCCGAGGTCGAGGCCAAGCACGCCGACGGCGGGATCCGCGACCCGCACCAGCTCGAGCTCTTCGGCACCCTCCTGAGCGAGCTGCACGCGATGCAGAAGAAGCCGGGCCAGGGCGACTCGCACCTGGTGGTCACCCTTTCGGGGCAGACCATCCGGGGCAACTGGGACGAAATTCTCCTCCAGATGAAAGCCGCCGACCGGGACTGGGCGCACGGCTCGCTGAACGACTTCATGATCAATCTGGCCCGGCGCGGGCAGGCCGAGACCGGTGTCGTCATCCCGACGACCGATGCGGAGGCATTCATTCGCGGCAGCGCCGAAGCCGGGGTGTTGCGGATCCTTCAGTAACTGCGTGAAAGGTGAAAAGTGAAAGGTGAAAAGGCGGGTCTCGGTGGGTGAGGGTGGGGCGGCCCGTTCACCTTTCACTGTTCACTCTTCACGCACTTCCTACTGGACCGCCGGAGTCAGAAAGGAAGTCCTTCCGAACGGTCTGACCCTCCTGGTTCAGCCGGACCACTCGGCGCCGGTGGTCGCGGTGGTCACCCACGTCGAGGCGGGATTCTTCGACGAGCCCGACCGGTGGACCGGAATCTCCCACGTCCTCGAGCACATGTTCTTCAAGGGCACGCGGCGCCGCCGCGTGGGGGCGATCGCGCGGGAGACCAAGAGCGCCGGCGGCTACCTCAACGCCAGCACGACGTACGACCACACCACGTACTTCACCGTCCTCCCGGCCTCGGGCCTCGAGGCCGCGCTCGACATCCAAGCGGATGCCCTGCGCAACTCCGTGGTGGACGCGGAGGAGCTGGCGCGCGAGCTCCAGGTCATCATCCAGGAAGCGAAGCGGAAGCTCGACACGCCTTCCTCGGTGGCCTACGAGACGCTGTACGAGGTGATGTTCGACCGCCACCGCATCCGCCGGTGGCGGATCGGACACGAGGACCAGCTCGCGCGGCTCACCCGGGACGATCTCTGGGACTACTACCGGTCACGCTACGTGCCGGAGCGCACCATCGTCGCGATCGTGGGCGCGGTGGACGCCGACCGGGCTCTCGCGCTCGCCCGGCAGGCGTATGGCGACTGGCCGTCGTCCGCCGGCGCGGTGGACCGGTCGCCCGAGGAGCCGGAGCGCCGGGAGGTCCGCGCCCGCACGCTCAGGGGTGACGTGAGCCAGGCGGAGCTGGTGCTCGGTTGGCGTGCCGTGGCACCGCTGCATCCCGACGCAACCGCGCTGGACCTGGCGGCCGCGGTGCTTGGCTCGGGGCGGGGGAGCTGGCTCTACCGCTCGCTGCGCGAGCCGGGGATCGTGACCTGGGCGGCCGCGCACAACTACGCGCCCACCGAGCTCGGGGTCTTCAGCGTGAGCGCGGAGCTCCGGCCCGAACGGCTCGACGCGGCGCTCACCGGCGTGGCCGTGGCGATCTCCCGGCTGGCCCTGGTGGGGCCCACCGCCGCGGAGCTGGACCGGGCCCGCACCCTGGTCCGCGCGCGGTGGGCCCGCCGGCTCGAGTCGATGGAGGGACGGGCGAGCGCGCTCGCGGCGGCCGAGGCGTTGGACGACGTCTGGTTCCTCGACCGGGAATACGCGATGCTCGCCGAGGTCGGACCGGCTGAGGTGCGGGAGGCCGCGGCGCGACACCTGGTCCCGGACGCCGTGGCGGGGGTCGCCTACCTGCCGTCGGGCGGCGGGCGCGACCTCACCGCCGACTCCTTGGCCCGCACCTTCGCGGTGACCGAGCTGCACGCCGCGGCAATCGGCGGGGCGCCGACGCCCGCGCGGCGGCCGCCGATGCCGGCGCGTCCCACGCAGGAGCACGGCGTCTCGGTCACCCGGCTGCCGGGCACCGACCTGCTGGTATACCGGAAGGCCGGTGTGCCGCTGGTCAATCTCGGGATCCACGTGCCGCGCCGGCGATTCGACCCGCCGGCCCAGGCCGGACTCGGCTCGCTCCTGGTGCGCGCGGCGGTGCGCGGCGCCGGCGATCTCGACGCGGCCGCGCTCGCCTTCGCGTTCGAGCGTCTGGGCGGAACCCTCGCCACCAGCTCCGCCGTGGACTGGCTCGGCTTCGGTGCCTCGGTGCTGTCCGAGAACCTGCCCGAAGCGGCGGCGCTGCTCGATGCCGTCTTCTCCCAACCGCACCTGAGCGACGCCGATATCGCGGCCGAGCGCGGGCTCATGATCGCCGAGGCCGAGCGGGTGGCCGACGACATGTTCCGCTATCCCTTCCAGCTCGCGTTTTCCGCGGCGTTCGGGGACCGGGGGTACGGCCTGCCGGTCGGCGGCCTGCCCGAGACGCTCCCGGCGATCGCGCCTGCGGACGTCCGCTCCTGGCACGCCGCCGCGGTGCGCGGCGTGCGCCCGGTCGTCATCGCGGTGGGGGACGTGGATCCGGCGCGCGCGTCGGACGACCTGGCCGGCGTCTTCGCCGACCGCCCGGCGATCGCGGCTTCGGAGCTGTCCGAGACCGTCGACTGGATGCCTGGCTCGGGCGCGGAGTCCCCGATCCGGGTGGTGTCGCGCGACAAGGCCCAGGCGGCGCTCGCGATGGCCTTCCCCGGCCCATCGCGCCGCGACCCCGACCACGCCGCCGCGCAGGTCTGGGGCGCGGTCGCGAGCGGACTCGGGGGGCGGCTCTTCGAGGCGTTGAGGGACCGGCGGTCGCTGGCCTACACCGTCGTCGCCACGGCGTGGCAGAAGGCGCGGGGCGGCGCGCTCCTCACCTACATCGCGACCTCACCCGAGCGGGAGGAGGAGGCGCGCGAGGAGATGCTGATGGAGCTGGAGCGGTTCACCCGCGAGCCGGTCGCCGAGGCCGAGCTGGGGCAAGCCGTGAACTATCTGGCGGGTCAGGCCCAGGTCAGCCGGCAGAGCGGTGGGGCGGTGGCGGGAGAGATTCTCGAGGCTTGGCTCGCGGGCAGTGGGCTCGAGGAGCTGGCCGATCCCGCCGCGCCGTTCCGTGCGGTGGGGGCCGAGGACGTGCAGCGAGTGGCGGCCGCGTCGCTGGTTCCGGCCCGCAAGGCCGAGGGGGTGGTGCGCGGAACGGGTGCCGGCCGGCCGCCGGTGGCGGCAATGTCCCGCTAGTCATGCC
>CAYPAE010000107.1:0-866 GCA_964408595.1 uncultured Gemmatimonadaceae bacterium
TCTCTCGAAGGTCCATAGAGGGATTGGGTTAGTGGAATCCCGACGCCGGCGCTTCGGGGCTGCCCGCTCATTTCCTCCGGCCGACGACAACGTTCGCGGGATTGACAGCCGGGGGCAATCGACGCTACATTATCCAGTATTCCACCAACTAATGGACTACTGAGATGCCAGACCATCGTCACCTGAAGGACACGCTCTACGAGAGCTGGGCCCGCCTGGGCAAGGCGATCGCCAGCCCCAAGCGGCTGGAGCTGCTCGACCTGCTGGCCCAGGGCGAGAAGTCGGTCGAGGTCCTCGCCGGCGAGGCCGCCCTCACCATCACCAACGCGAGCGCCCACCTGGCCGCCCTGCACACGGCCCGGCTCATCGATCGCCGCAAGGCGTCGCAGTTCGTCTACTACCGGCTGGCCGATCCCGCGGTCGTGGGGCTGCTGCGCCAACTCCAGGAACTCGGCCGGCGGCAGTTCCTCGAGGTCCAGCAGGTGGCGCGCACCTATTTGGACGACCGCGACGCTCTCGAGCCGGTGGAAGCGGCCGAGCTCCGACGGCGGCTGCGGCAGGGCGACGTGACCGTGCTCGACGTCAGACCCGCACACGAATACGCCGCGGGCCACATTCCCGGTGCGGTGTCCGTTCCGCCAGGCACCCTGCGGCGGCGTCTCGCCGAGCTCTCCCGCGAGCGCGAGATCATCGCCTACTGCCGGGGACCCTACTGCGTCTTCGCGGTGGAGGCCGTTGCAGCCCTCCGCCGCCGGGGCTACCGCGCGCGTCGGCTGCGCAACGGATTCCCCGATTGGCGAGCCTCCGGCTATCCCGTGACCGTCGATCCTGCCGTTCTTGACGGTAAAGGTGACGCCAGGAACTTC
>CAYPAE010000107.1:876-2909 GCA_964408595.1 uncultured Gemmatimonadaceae bacterium
CGTGACCGTCGACCCTGCCGCGCCCCGGCCGGCGGTCGTCCGGCGCCCCCGGAGGCGGGTATGATCCTCCGCCAGTTTCTCCACACCGATCCTGTGGTCGCCGCGTCCTATCTGGTGGGCTGCGGTGGGCGAGCCGCGGGCGCGGTGATCGACCCCATCGCCGATCCGGACGTCTACCTTGAGGCGGCCGAGGGCAGCGGCCTCCGCCTGCGCTACGTCATCGACACCCATGTGCACGCCGATCACGTATCGACCGGCCGGGCGCTTGCCCGGCGCGCCGGCGCGACGTATGTGCTGCACGCCTCGGTGGGGGCGGCGTTTCCATTCCACGGCGTCGAGGATGGCAGCACGCTCGAGCTCGGTAACGTCACGTTCATGGTCTGGCACACGCCGGGACACACGCCGGAGCACCTCACCCTCCTGGCCACGGACCGGACCCGCGCAGCGGAACCCTGGCTTGCCTTCACCGGTCACACCCTCATGGTGGGCGACATGGGGCGCACGGAACTCGCCTCGAGCGCCGAGGAGGGCGCGGCGGCGCTCTTCGAGAGTGCCGCACGGCTGCGATCGCTTCCTGATCACGTCCTGGTGCTGCCCGGGGCGTTCAGCGGCTCCGTGTGCGGGCGGGGCCTGAGCGGCACGCCCCTGTCGTCAATCGGGTTCGAGCGTCGCTTCAACCAGGCGTTCCAGCTCGCCGACCAGGCGGCGTTCGTGGCCCTCATGGTACGCGACGTGCCGCCGCCGCCGCCGGCCGCCGCTGAGACCCGCACGCAGAATCTCGGCCTGCCGGCGCCGGTGGGCGCCTCAGGGTGACCGCGGAGGAGCGTCCCCGACTGGGGCTCGGGGCCAACTGGCGGCAGTTCGCGCTGCTGGTGCTGGTGACCGCCTTCGTCGGCGCCATGGTGGGGCTCGAGCGGACGGTGCTCCCGCTCCTCGCGCAACGGGAGTTCGGGCTCGCCTCGGTCACGGCAGCGCTCGGCTTCATCGTGGCGTTCGGCGTGGTGAAGGCCGCCACGAACCTGCTCGCCGGCTGGCTCGGCGATCGGTGGGGCCGCAAGCGGGTGCTCGTCATCGGCTGGCTCCTCGGCCTCCCCGTGCCGCTGCTCATCATCTGGGCCCCGAGCTGGAGCTGGATCGTGGCGGCCAACATCCTGCTCGGCCTCAACCAGGGTCTGGCGTGGTCGATGACCGTCGTCATGAAGATCGACCTGGTCGGGCCGGCACGGCGCGGGCTGGCAATGGGGCTCAACGAATTCGCGGGCTATCTCGCGGTCGCCGGTGCCGCGCTGGGGTCGGGTCTGCTGGCCGAGGCGTACGGCCTTCGGCCGGTGCCGTTCTATCTGGGCATCGCCGTCGCGTCACTCGGCCTGGCGCTCTCACTGCTCGGAGTGCGGGACACCACGGCGTACGCAGCCTTGGAGGAGGCCGGTTCGCCGGCAGCCGCGCCGCCCCTCCGCACGCTGGTCGCGATGGGTACCTGGCGAGATCCGGCGCTCGCAACGGCGAGCCAGGTCGGTCTGGTCAACAACCTGAACGACGGGCTCGCCTGGGGGCTCTTCCCGCTCTTCTTCGCCGCGGGCGGTCTGGCGCTTGATGAGATCGCGGTCCTCGCCTTCGCATATCCGGCAACCTGGGGTTTGACCCAGCTCGTCACCGGAGCGCTCAGCGATCGCTGGGGCCGGCGTCACCTGATCGTGTGGGGGATGCTCCTCCAGGGTGCGGCCTTGTTCGCGATCGCGCTCACCCGCGGCCTGGGCCCGTGGCTCGCAGCGTCGATCGGCCTCGGCCTGGGCACGGCGATGGTGTATCCCACACTGCTTGCCGTGATCGGCGACGTCGGGCGCCCGGCCTGGCGAGGGACGGCGGTGGGCGTCTACCGGCTCTGGCGGGATCTCGGCTATGCGGTCGGCGCGTTGGCAGCCGGGGTCTTGGCCGATCGCCTCGGCATGGCGGCCGCGATCTTCGTGGTGGCCGCCCTCACGGTCGCCTCGGGACTGGCCGCCGCCGTGCGTCTGCCCGAGACGCATCCCAGA
>CAYPAE010000107.1:3009-7084 GCA_964408595.1 uncultured Gemmatimonadaceae bacterium
TGCTCGCCCTCCTCTTGGTCTTGCAGCTCGACCCCGTCATCGGGGCCGCGCTCTGCTTTGAAAGGGAGCAGGCCGCGAACGCTGAATGTGCCATGCCTGAGCGGCCCACCCAACCAGGATCGGTAATCACCCCTGCTGACGTCCAAGCGTCGGGCGGATGCGCTGTCGCCAAGCTTTGCGCCCAGCCCGCGCCAGTCATCGCCCAGCTGGGACAGGTCTTTCAGGTCGTCGCTGTTGTCCACCGTGCGCCCGCCCGGTGGGATGCGCTCGATGCTCCGCCCGGCGTTCTGACGCCACCGTTCCACCCTCCCCGAGTCTGACCCCGGTCCCACAGCCATAGCCGGCCCCGCACCCCGCGGGTGAGCCGGCGCGAATTACCATGGCCGCCTCGGCGCGCTCGAATGAGCACGCTGGGAAGCGACCGGGCACCGTATCTCATGACTTGGGAGAGAATCACCATGCGCTCGAGGCTTATCCGCGTCGCGTTTGCGGCGACGCTCGCTTTACCTCTGCTCACCCACTCCGCCGCCGCCCGATCGGATACCGGGCAGGACCGTCCCACACGTCCCCATCTGGCTGTCGAGAGCGTGCTCCGGCATCGGGAGCATCTCGCGCTCGATTCGGTGCAGCTTAGCCGGCTCTCTGAGCTCGCTCGGCGGCTGGAGGCTTCGCCTGTCCGTCTCAGGATGACGGGCTCGGACCGGGTTCCCGGAAAAGCCGCGCCTCGGGTGGAGCGGACGCGAATCACGTCCCGCGAGGCTCTCAAGAGGGCTTTGCGCCTGCTGACCCCCGCGCAGCGGATCGAAGCGGCGAGGCTGATCGCGTCCGACAGTGCCGATCGAACTCATCGGTGAAGAGTGGACTTCGTCGTCCGGGCGGCAACCCAAATCGCCGCCCGGACGACGGGTCACAACATGACAATGCCGTCCGACTGGGGGAAAACTCGATGTCACACCATTTGCACTTGTGGCCGGCCTCCACTGCCGCGCTGACGGTCCTCCATCTCATGAGCCCGCAGGTGGCACCGTTGGAGGCCCAGCGCCACCGCGTGGATCAACGTTTCGCCGAGCGGTATCGGGTGTTGGAGTTGTATGACCGAGTCACGGACAGCTCGCGGGTGGTTGCGACGATCGCGGCGACCTCGCGCCGATTCGGACTCGGTTCCCGGGTTGCGGTCGACGTGTCATACTCCTATCCCGGCCGCCAGCTCACGACGTCGCCGGAATGGGTCATCATCACCATGGAGAGCTTCACGCCGTCCCGGGGCGGTTGGGCGTTCGCGCGTCCCCGCCCCCTGGAGGTCCGATCCGGCGGAGCGCTGAAGCTCCAGGTCCCCCCGGCAGAGTACCGGAAACAGCGGGTCAGGCTTTTCGACGCCGGGCGTCGCGAGTCGTTGTCCTTCCGGGTCCCACCAGCCGAGTTCCTGACGCTCGCCTTCGAGACCGAGCTCTCGCTCGAGGTTGGTGGCGCCTCGATCACGCTCAAGGGCCGGCGCATGGAGACCCTTCGGGCACTCGCGGAACGATTGAAACCCGTGACCGAGGCCGGGAGGTAGGCATGCGTACGATTCGTCTCGCTGCGCCGATCGTCGGGATCGCCCTCGCCATGCTCGCCCGGAGACTATCCGCCCAAGAGGCGCCGGCGGGCGACTCGGTGCTCGCGCGGCTCACCGCCGAGGCCCTCGCGGCCAATCCCGCTCTGGGAGCGGACCGGGCCCTCGCCCGCGCCGCCACCGCGAGGGTGCGCCCTGCCGGAGCCCTGCCAGATCCGATGCTGTCAGTGGGCGTCATGAACCTGACGCTGCCGCGGTTTGCCTTTCGCGAGAGCGACTTCACCGAGGTGGACGTGGAGCTGAGCCAGGAGTTCCCCTGGCCCGGTACGCTCGGTGCTCGCACCGGTGCCGCTCGCGCCGAGGCTCGGGGCCGCGAGTCCAGTGTGGCGGCTCGGCGCCGAGAGGTTACGGGGCGCACCGCCGCGTTCTACTATCGCCTGCGGTACGTGACTGCGGCGCGAATGACGCTCGACCGTCAGCGTGCGTTGCTGGCTGCCTCGGTGGAGATCGCGACCGCCCGCTACGCCACGACAACCGCTCCGCAGAGCGATCCGCTCCAGGCGCGCGTCGCCCTGGCGCGCCTCGACACCGAGGAGGCCGACCTGGCCCAAGAGGACGCCGAGCTGCGCGCCGAGCTCCGGGCGCTGCGGGGCAGGCCGCCGGGCGACTCCGTCTCCATCGAGCCGATCCGTCCGGAGCTGATCGCCACGCCGGCTCACCTCACGCGCCCTCCGGCCGCCCCGGAGTCGCTGGCGTACCATCCCCGGGTCGCCGCGCGGCTGGCGGCGGTGGAGTCGGCCGAGCAGACGGCGCGGGTCGAGCGACTGGGTGGTCGTCCCGACTTCACCGTCATGACCCGGTACGGAGCCCGGCCGCTCGGCGCCGACTTCTTCTCCGCTTTCGTTGGCGTGCGGCTACCACTCTTCGCGGGCCGGAAGCAGCACCGGCTGGCGGAGGCGGCCGAGGCGGAGGCGGACGCGGCGCGGGCCGCGGTGGCGGAGGAGACCGCCGCCCTCACGGCCGAGCTCGAGAGCACCATGGCGCGGGTCGCGGCAGGGGAGCGCCGCCTTCGGCTGCTGGTAAACCAGGTCGTGCCGGCCGCGCGCGCCACGGCGGACGCGAGCCTCCGGAGCTATCGCGTGGGGCAGGCCGATTTCCGCAGCGTGCTGGCGGCCGAGGACGCCCGGTACCGGGCGGAGCTCGATGCGGCGATGGAGGCCGCCGAGCATCTCACCCATCTCGTCATGCTGAACCAACTGCTGGCCCGGGAGGACGACCAATGATGCGACGCTGGATCGCTGCCGCCGCCGTTGCCCTCTTAGCGAGCGCCTGCGGGCGAGCCGGTAGTGACGCGAAGACGGCGCAAACGAGGGGAGACTCCGCGGCACCCGGCGACATGCCAGGGATGAGCGGTATGGAAGGGATGGGCTCCATGGAAGGGATGGATCGCGGCCCTGCGAGTGGAGGTCCGCCCGACTCGGCCGGCGTGCCGCTCGACCGGCCAGCCGCGGAACGCCTCGGCATCACCTTCGCTCGCGCGGCGATGCGGCCGGTCGGCCGCGGGGCCCGGGTGGTGGGGACCCTGACCTACGCGGAACCGCGCCGCGAGTACGTGAACGCACGGGTGATGGGATGGGTCGAGGAGCTGTATGCGGACTTCGCCGGGAAGCCCGTGCGCAAAGGCGATCCGCTCCTTGCCATCTATGCGCCCGAGCTGGTCAGTGCGCAGGAGGAATACCTGACCGCCCGACGGCTCGGCGACTCTTCCCTCGCGGCGGCTGCGCGCCGCCGGCTCGAGCTATGGGAGGTGCCCGAAGACCAGCTCGCGGCCCTCGACCTCACTGGGGAGGCGCAGCGCCGGATCGTGCTCCGCGCGCCGCGGAGCGGGGAGATCGCCGAGAAGATGGTGACCGAGGGCCAGGCGGTGCACGCCGGCGATAACCTCTTCCTCATCGCCGACCGGAAATCGCTCTGGGTGGATCTCGCCGTCTTCGAGGCCGACGCGCGCATGCTCAAGGTCGGCATGCCGGTCCGGGTGATCGTGGACGCCCTCCCCGGGCGTACCTACGACGGCCGGGTGACCTTCGTCCGGCCGACGGTCGACGAGAAGACCCGCACGCTCTCCGCCCGCGCCGAGATCCCGAATCGGGACGGCGCCCTCCGGCCCGGCATGTTCGTGACGGCCGAACTGCAGCCCGCGGCCACGAAACGGCTCAGCGTGCCGCTCACCGCAGTCCTTCCCACCGGCACCGAGAACCTGGTGTTCGTCAACCGCGGTGACGGGCAGTTTGTCCCACGCAACGTCCAGGTCGGAACCAGGGGTGATTCCCTGGTCGAGATCGTCGACGGGCTGAAGCCCGGAGACGAGGTGGTGGCCTCGGCCACCTACTTGCTCGACTCCGAGTCGAATCTCGCCTCCGCCATGCAGGGGATCATGCTCCAGATGGGCATGGGGCTCGACATGGGGGGCATGCAGATGGAGGGGATGGACATGGGGGGGCAGCGGGGCGGCGGGGCAGCGGG
>CAYPAE010000108.1:0-7042 GCA_964408595.1 uncultured Gemmatimonadaceae bacterium
GGAAACAACAACAACAATCTGTTGGTCTTCGTGACCTTCGTGACCTTCGTGACCTTCGTGTCCTTCGTGCCTTCGTGGTGAATTTTTTCGGAAGCCCAAAAGGGAAGACAATGGCCGAAGAGCTGGTCAATGTGACGATCGACGGGATGCAGATCGCCGTGCCGAAAGGCATGTCGATCATCGAGGCCGCCAAGCAGGCCGGCGTGCTCGTGCCCCACTACTGCTACCACCCCTCACTGCCGTCGCCGGCGGTGTGCCGGATGTGCCTGGTCGAGGTGGAGAAGGCGCCCAAGCTGATGCCGGCGTGCGTCACCGCGGTCGCCGAGGGGCAGGTGGTGCACGTGAACAGCGCGAGCGCCAAGAAGGCGCGCGAAGGGGTACTCGAGCTCCTGCTGATCAACCACCCGCTCGACTGCCCGATCTGCGATCAGGCCGGCGAGTGCGAGCTGCAGAATTACGTGTTCCAGGAAGGCCGCTTCAGCACCCGGTACGAGGAATACGCCAAGCGGTACAACCCCGTCGAGGATTTCGGCCCCGACGTGCTGTACGTCCCCAACCGCTGCATCCTCTGCACCCGCTGCGTCCGGTTCATGGAGGACGTCGCCGACACTGCGGTGCTCAACGTCTCGGAGCGGGGCGACCGGGCCTACATCGGGATCGCCGAGCAACAGCGGCTCGACCATCCCTGGGCCGGCAACGTAGTGGACCTCTGCCCGGTCGGCTCCCTCCTGTCGAAGGACTTCCTGCACAAGGCTCGGGCCTGGGACCTCGACAAGACCGCCAGCGTCTGCCCCGGATGCACCCAGGGCTGCAACATCAATCTCGACACCCGCGACGACGTCGTGGTCCGGATCAGGCCCCGGCCGAATCTCGAGGTGAACCGGCACTTCATCTGCGACTACGGCCGGATGAACTACCGGTGGATGAACCGCGGCGACCGGGTGGAGGCACCCCTGGTCCGCGACGGCGCCCGCCACGTGGCGACCGACTGGGACACCGCGCTGGCCCGGCTGGAGCAGGCGGTCCGCGGAGCCTCCGGGAGCGCGGTGATCCTCGCGTCCGGTCGCGCGTCCACCGAATCTCTCGGACTGGTCCGACGGATGCTCGATCGCTTCCAGGTCACCGCCGCGGTGCAGGTGCCCCTGGGCGACGAGGCGCCGCTCGCGGGGATCCCGGGCCTCGCGCTCAGGCGTGAGCGGACGCCCAACCTGGCGGGCGCTGAGCTGCTCGGTTACGCGGTCGATTGGGCAAGCGCGATGCGCGAGGTGCGGAGCGCCGGGCTGGTGATCGTGCTCGACGCCGACCTCGCTCCAGCGGACGAAGCCGCCCTGGCCGCCGCGCCGGGGATCGTCGTCGTCCTCGCGACCGTGATGCCCGAAGCTCGGAACGCGGAGCTGATTCTGCCGGTCACCAACATGGCCGAGGAGAACGGGACGTACGTGAACCGCGACCGCCGGATCCAGCGCTACCAGCAGGCCAAGGCGCAGCCGGGCATGGCTCGGCCGGCGTGGTGGGTGGCGGGCGAGGTGCTCGCCGGCCCGGGTCCTGATCCGTCCGCGCCCTCCACCGCCGCGGAGGCGTTCGCCCTGCTCGGCGAGCGGTGGCCGCTGTTCGCGGGCATCACGCACGACGACGTGGGCTATACTGGCCGGGTCCTGGCCCAGACACCCGCCGGGGCGGGGGGTGCGCGGTGACGCCCGAGCTCAAGGGCTATCTCCTGGTGAGTGCCGTCAAGATGGTCGTCGTGTTCACGATCATCATGGTCGGCGTGGCGCTGCTTACCCTCATGGAGCGGAAGGTCAGCGCCTGGATGCAGAACCGCCACGGACCCAACCGGGTCGGCTGGGCGGGCCTCCTCCAGCCCGCGGCCGACGGGCTGAAGAACATCCTCAAGGAAGAGACCTTGCCCGCCCTGGCGAACCGGTGGCTCTTCATGGTCGCGCCGGCGCTCTCCTTCATTCCCGCGTTGCTGCTTTCCGCCGTCATTCCGTTCGCCGCACCGCTGCCGGTGGACTTCGACATCACACTCGGGCCTCTGGGCCGCTTCGTGCACCACGGTGCGACCCCGATGGTCGTCGCGGAACTGCCGGTCGGGGTTCTCTTTGTCCTCGCCATCAGCTCGCTCGGGGTGTACGGCATCGCGCTGGCGGGCTGGTCGTCCAACAGCAAGTACGCGCTGCTGGGGGGTCTCAGGGCGAGCGCCCAGATGATCTCCTACGAAGTGGCGATGGGGCTCAGCCTCATCCCCGTCCTCCTCATGGCGGGCGACGTGAGCTTCTCCGTCATCGTGGCGAAGCAGCAGGCGGGGCTCTGGTACGTGATGCCGCTGTTCCTCGCCTTCTTCATCTTCACCATCGCCGGATTCGCCGAGACCAACCGCCTCCCGTTCGACCTTCCCGAGGCCGAATCCGAGCTGATCACGGGATACCACACCGAGTACAGCGCGATGAAGTTCTCCTTCTTCTTCATCGCGGAGTACGCCAACGTCGTGACGGTCTGCGCCATGATCACGACGCTCTTTTTCGGGGGCTGGGACATCCCGTTCACCGACTGGGACCGGTCGGGCGGGCTGCTGCCCACTCTGGTGACCTGGCTGGTCTTCTTCTTCAAGGTCCTCTTCTGGATCTTCTTCGTGATGTGGATTCGCTGGACGCTGCCGCGGTTCCGCTACGACCAGCTCATGGCGCTCGGCTGGAAGGTCATGATGCCGCTCGCGCTGGCCTACATCATGGTGATGTCCGCTGCGATGTACCTGGTCGAGCGGGTACTCGGGGTAGCGAGTCCGGTGCTGGCATCGCTGGCCCTCTTCGGCCTCAACATCGGCATCGCCTTCCTGGTCTTCGGCGTGCTCGACAGCGGCGTGTTCATCCGGGGCTCCGGCTTCCGGCAACCGGCTCTCAAGGAGCGCGGCACCCGTGCCGCGGTGGCGGGCTGATGGCGATCGGCGTGAAGGTCATGAAGCGCCCGGACCGGCAGGTCAGCTACGTCCGGGCCACCCTCAAGGGGATGGCGCTCACCTTCAAGCACATGCTGGAGAAGAAGGTGACGATGCAGTACCCGGAGCAGAAGAGCACCGATCAGGACCACGGGATGGGGGCGTACTCGCTGTCGCCCCGCTGGCGCGGCACCCACCGGATGCTCACCGACGAGCAGGGACGCTCCAAGTGCGTGGCCTGCGGGCTCTGCCCCCAGATCTGCCCGGCCAACTGCATCAAGCTGGTGCCGGGCGAGGACGAGGAAGGGAACCGGTATCCGCTCATCTACGAGATCGACGAGTTCCGCTGCATCTTCTGCGGCTATTGCCAGGAAGTCTGCCCCGAGGAGGCGATCCACGTCGGGGTCCATTTCGAGAACTCGGAGTACAGCCGGGGCCGGTTCGTCTACGACCTCGAGCGGCTTCAGTCGCAGACCCACGCCGTCTCGACGCTGTGGGACCCCTCGGACCCCGAGGGTGAGTAGATGACCGAAGCGGTCTTCTACGTCTTCGCCGCCATCGCGGTGGCCACGGCCTCGATGTGCATCCTGTCCCGCAGCGCCATGTCGGCCGTTCTCTGGCTCACGGCGACGATGCTCTCGCTGGCGGCGCTCTACGTGCTGCTGGGCGCCGAGTTCGTCGCCGCGATCCAGGTGCTGGTCTACGCCGGCGCGGTGATGGTTCTCTTCCTCTTCGTCGTCATGCTGCTGAATCTGGGCCACCCGACGAGCGACATGCGGGGTCCCGGCGCGGTGGCGGTGACGATCGTGATCGCGGGCCTGCTCGCGATCCAGCTCTTCGCCCTGTGGCGCTACTCGCCGGATCGCCTCGCGGCGGAGGTGGCCCAGGCGCCGCAGTTGAGCGACCCAGCCGCCCTTTTCGCCGCGGGGCGGATCGCCCGCGAGGAGGCGGTGGCGCATGGGGTGGTGGGCGCGGTGGCCGCTCCGCTCTTCCAGGTCTACCTCGTTCCCTTCGAGATCACCTCCATCCTGCTCCTCGCCGCCATCGTGGGTGCCGTGGTGCTGGCCAAGCGGAGGATCTGATGAGCGGCGGCATGGCCCCCCTGCTGGGCCCGGCGCTCGGGCTCTCGGCGATCCTCTTCAGCCTCGGCGTCGCGGGCGTGCTGCTGCGGCGCAACGCGATCGTGCTCTTCGTCTGCATCGAGCTGATGCTGAACGCGGTGAACCTGACCTTCGTGGCGCTGGCCCAGCTGCACGGCGCGAGCGGCCAGGTGATGGTCTTCTTCGTGATGACCGTCGCCGCCGCGGAGGCCGCGGTGGGACTGGCCATCATCCTGGCCATCTTCCGGCACAAGCAGTCGGTGGACCTTCAGAACATCAACCTGCTCCGGGGCTGATGATCGCTTCTCAGTGGGTCTGGCTCGCCGTGGCGCTCCCGCTGGCCGGGTTCCTCGTCAATGGGGCCCTCGCGCTCCGCCGCGCGCCGGCCAAGCTGGCCGTCTCGATCGTGGGCCCCGGCGTGCTGCTCGGTGCCTTCGCCGTCTCCTTTGGCGTCTTCCTGGGACTCCTCGGGCAGCCTCCGCACCAGCCGCAGGTCGTGGGGCTCTGGCCCTGGATGCCCGTCGGGGCGCTGAAGGTGGACCTGGCCTTCCAGGTGGACCAGCTCTCGGCCGTCATGCTGCTGGTGGTGACCGGCGTCGGGAGCCTCATCCACCTCTTCAGCGTGGGCTACATGAGGGAGGACCCGGGCTACGCGCGCTATTTCGCGTACCTCAACCTCTTCGTGGTCTTCATGCTGGTGCTGGTCCTCGGGTCGAACTTCCCGGTGCTGTTCATCGGCTGGGAGGGGGTGGGGCTCTGCTCCTACCTCCTCATCGGGTTCTGGTTCACCGACAAGGCCAACGCCGACGCCGGCCTGAAGGCATTCATCATGAACCGGATCGGCGACTTCGGCGTGCTCATCGCCATGTTCTTCCTCTGGCGCGAGCTCGGCACGCTCGAATTCGCCCAGATCGCCGTGCGCGCGCCCGAGGTGCTCGAGCCGGGCGGCACCATCGTCACCCTGATCACCCTCTTCATCTTCCTCGGGTGCACCGGCAAGTCGGCCCAGATCCCGCTCTACACCTGGCTGCCCGACGCGATGGCCGGTCCGACGCCGGTGTCGGCGCTGATCCACGCCGCCACGATGGTCACCGCCGGCGTCTACCTGGTGGCGCGGACCAATGTCCTCTTCGCCATGGCGCCGCTGTCGAGCGCCCTGGTCGCCGGCGTAGGCGCCGTCACCGCGCTCTTCGCGGCCACGATCGCGCTCCGGCAATACGACATCAAGAAGGTCCTGGCATACTCCACCGTCTCCCAGCTCGGCTACATGTTCCTCGCCGTGGGATCGGCGGCCTTCGCGGGCGGAATCTTCCACCTGGTGACCCACGCCTTCTTCAAGGCGCTGCTCTTCCTCGGCGCGGGCAGCGTGATCCAGGCGATGCACCACGCCTATCACGCCACCCACTCGCACGAAGACGCGCAGGACATGCGCAACATGGGCGGCCTCCGGCGCCACCTGCCGGTGACGTTTTGGCTCATGGCGATCGCGACGCTCGCGATCGCCGGCATCCCGCCGCTCTCGGGCTTCTTCTCCAAGGACGAGATCCTCGCCTCCGCGTTCGCCCGGGGAGCGGAGATGCCGGTCTTCTACGGGTACTACGCGCTCGGCGTCCTCGCGGCGCTCCTCACCGCCTTCTACATGGCCCGGCTCATCACCATGACCTTCCTCGGCGAGAACCGAACCGGAGTGGAGGAGAGCCGCCACCTGCACGAGGCACCCTGGATCATGACCGGCCCGCTGCTGGTGCTCGGCGTGCTGTCGGTGATGGGCGGCGCGATCAACCTGCCGACCTTCGTCGGTGGGCATCACGCGCTGGAGTCGTGGCTCGAGCCGGTGACGGCAGCGGGAGCCGCGTTCGCCCGGGTGGAGCTGCCCCACGGCGCGACGGAGCTCCTCCTGGTGGGCGGCGCGATCCTGGTCGGCGTCGTCGGCCTGGTCCTGGGCTACCGGGCGACGCTCGCCCGGAGAATCCCGACCGCGCGAGAGGCGCCGGCGGACAGCGGACTCGCGCGGGTGCTCAACCGGAAGTACTACGTGGACGAGATCTACGACGCGGCCATCGTGCGGCCGCTCGTCTGGCTCTCCCGCGTGGTGCTCTGGAAGGGCGTGGACGAGGGCGTGGTGGATGGTGCCGCCGTGAATGGCATCGCCAAGCTGTCCCGGGGTCTCGGCTGGCTGGGCAGCAGGCTGCAGACGGGACAGGTGGGGGTCTACGTCGTGCTCTTCCTGGTGGGCGCGCTCTGGATCCTGCGCGCCATGATCCGGTGACGCCGCGATGACCGAGTTCCTCGACTCGATCGGCTACGGACAGTGGATTCTCCACCTCCTGGTCGTGCTCCCTCTCCTCGGCGTGGTCCCGGTGCTGCTCGGGCCGGAGTCGTCGGCCAAGTGGACCGGGCTGATCGTGACGACGCTCGAGCTGGTTCTGTCGCTCGGGCTCTGGTGGGCACTCGATCCGGGGCGGGGCACGCTCCAGCTCGTCTCCAACACGCCCTGGATCCCCGGCTGGGGCATCAGCTACCGGGTCGGGATCGACGGGATCTCGCTGGTGATGGTCCTGCTCACGACCGTGATGATGCCGATCAGCGTGCTGGCGAGCTGGCGGTACATCACCCGGCAGGAGCGCGGCTTCTATGCCCTGATGCTGACCCTGCTGACCGGTCTCGTCGGGGTGTTCATCGCGCTTGACCTGTTCGTGTTCTACGTGTTCTTCGAGGTCATGCTGATCCCGATGTACTTCATCATCGGGATCTGGGGCGGGGCCAACCGGCTGTACGCCGCGATCAAGTTCTTCATCTACACCATGGCCGGCTCGCTGCTGATGCTGGTGGCGATCGTCGCCCTGGTCTGGCGGATCCAGTCGGCCACTGGATACCTCTCCTTCTCGTACGACCACCTGCTGACGAACGCCGGCGCGGTCGGACCGCTCGCGCCGTGGCTCTTCGCCGCCTTCGCGATCGCGTTCGCGATCAAGGTGCCGATCTTCCCGTTCCACACCTGGCTGCC
>CAYPAE010000109.1:0-6971 GCA_964408595.1 uncultured Gemmatimonadaceae bacterium
TCCTCGTTGAAGGCCGGAGCGAGAATCGAGATCGGGGGCGTCAGCGGTGAGCGCAGGAGGCGGCGGCTGTCGGGGCGCTGGACCGCCCGAACCGCGCGCAGGGTCCGCCAGAACCCCGCGAGCGTCAGGAGGAGGTAGTACGTGTTGATGGCGAACAGGAACAGCAGCACGAAGCCTGCGTACCAGCCGATCAGCCCGGTTCCAGCGTCGCGCCAGCTCATGGCAGAGCCGGCACCGCCGAGCCGCGCTCCAGGAGGTAGCGTGCCATGTCGTGGGCCGGAGATGAACTGCCCTCTAGGGCATCGGTCAGCGCGGCCTTTCCCACGGCGCCAATCTCGGCCAGCGCGACGGCCGCGTAGAAGCGGACCCACCACTGCGGGTCGCGCAGCGCGAGGCTGAGACGAGGGACCGAGCGCGGGCTCCCCAGGACGCTCAGCCCTCGCGCCGCCTGGCAGCGCACCTCCCACCGCGAATCCTGCAAGGCGTGATGGAACGGCTCCAGGAACCGCGGATCACCGATCGCGGTGGCCGCCTTCACGACCTTGACCCGAATCTCCAAGTCGGGGTCACCCATCAGCTGGAGGAGCAGCTCCACGGCGGCCGAAACCCGCAGCCAGCCGAGCAGCTCGATTGCGCGCAGGCAGCCTTCCCGGCTGGCCGTTTCGCCGGCGTAGGAGAGCAGCGCATCCTCGATCTCGCGACCGCGCTCGGCAAGGACCTCTTGCGCTCTGCGCGCCACCACGGTGCTCGGATCTCCCAACAGACGGATCAACACCAGCAGTCCTTCGGGGTCCGCGACCTGTCCCACCGCCCAAGCGGCAGCCTGGCGGACCCGTGTATCGCCGTCATCGAGGGCCCGACCCAGCGCCGGCAAAGCATGCCCCGCGCGGATCAATCCCAAGTCCACTGCCGCGCGGGCGCGACGGCTTGCGCTCCAGGAGCGGAGACGGGCCTGGTCCGCCTGAAGGAGACCGAGGCCCTGGTAGAGCGAGGTGATACGCTCACCGGTGTCGCCTCGAAGATCGAGCGCCAACCGCAGCAGGATTCCGCGCACTACCTGGCGGTCGAAGCGGGGGAGCTTGCCAGGAAACGCGTGCGGCACCGCGGTATCCTGTATCGCCTCGTACACCAGCGGCGCCAGCTCCGCTCCCCGGCGCTGCACGCGGCGGGCTAGGAGGGCGGCGACCATCCGCTCGGCGAGGAGCAATACCGACAACAACACCACCGCGCCGGCAAGGGCCAAGGCACAGTTCCTCAGCACTTCCAGCGTGGCGGGCGAGGGCATCCGGGAACGACTCCTGGTGAGCGGGCTCCAAACTTGCACGTCAGGGAGCAACTTCCATTCCCCGTCCACGGGGTCTGGCTCCAGATCATAAATCACAACTCAGCAGCGAGTTACATGGTGCCGCGAACCCTCTTCTCGTGGCTGGGGAGTGCCAGCCTTTGCAGAACGCCACCGGGGCGGCTTCCGGGCAGGCTGCTGGAAAGCATGGCGCTCCTGGCGTTCGGCGCGACCTCGCTTCCGGCTCAGCAGCGGCAGGGGGATGGGGCGTGGAACCAGGGTCGGTACGAGGAGGCGCGAGCCGCTTACCAGCAAGCACTGGCGGAAGATCCCAATGCCGTGCGAGCCAACCTCCGCCTCGGCGTGATGCTCTCGTGGAGCGGGCGGTTCGATTCCGCACTTGTCCACGTCGCCCGGGCGCGGGCGGCTGAGCCCACGGACGCTGAGATCCGGCTCATCGAAGCGCGGATCCTGGCGATGGCTGGACGGCACGACGAGGCCATCGCGCAGTACGACAGCCTGCTCCAGCGGCAGCCGGATTCGAGAGACGCAGCGCTCGGCCGGGCCCGGGTGCTCTCTTGGGCCGGTCGGCTGGGAGAAGCGGTGGCGGCCTACGACTCGATCCTCGCGCGACTTCCGGGCGACGAAGAGGCGATGGTGGGAGGCGCCCAGGCGAGTGCCTGGTTGGGTGATCTCCGGGCGGCCGAGCGGCGCTACCGTGCGGTGATCCAGCGCAGTCCGGGCAACACGGACGCCCTGGTCGGGCTGGGATACGTGTTCCACTGGCAGGGCCGCTCCGAAGCCGCGGAACGGCAGTCGGGAGCGGCGCTGGCAGTGGACTCGACCAATCGACCCGCGCGGGAGCTGCGTCAGGCGGTCAGGATGGCGACACGCTCGTCGGTCGAGACCTCGACCACCTGGAGCAACGACTCCGACGACAATACGACCTGGTGGCAGACCGTAGCCGCATCGGCTCCGGTGGCCGAGGGCATTCGCGCCCTCGGCTCGGCCGGCGCTCTCCGGGCCGGCGATCCTGTGCGGGACGGGACCCGGGTCGGCGGCGAGGCTGGGCTCACCGCAGCGGTCGGCAAGGTTCAGCTGGCGGGCTCCGTCGGCGCCCGGCGGCTCGATCCTGAAAACGGCGAGACACGCACCGCGGCCACGTATCGAGGCAGGGCGAGCTACCGGCCGGTGCCGACGCTAGGGCTCGGTCTCGGTTATTCGAGAGCGCCGTTCGACGAGACCGCCCTGTTGATCGAGCGTGCGCTCGACCTGGAGTCGCTGGAGGGAAGCGCCGATCTGACTCTCACTCGGTGGCTCAGCGCCTCAGCCGGCGGGGGCATGACCTGGCTCAGCGACGGCAACGATCGCAGCTCGGCGGTCGTCGGTCTCACCGGGACGCTCCGGCGCCGCTTCTTTCTCGGAGCCTTCGGCCGGACGCTGAGGTACGATCGGCGCGGAAGCGGCTACTTCTCGCCCGATCGATTCTCCCTGCTCGAGGCTCTGGGCGGCTACCACCTCGCCAGTGGGATGTGGGACGGGCGCTTCAGTGGAGGGCTCGGGGCACAGCAGATCGGGGAACAGGGCGGGGCGCAGAGCGAGTGGCACCTCGAGGCGCGGCTGGGCCGGCGGTGGGGGATGGGCAATCGGGTCGAGGTGTTCGGTCTAGTGACGAACAGCGCGGTGAGCTCGACGAGCGGGGCGTTCCGCTATCGGTCAGCGGGGATGGCGGTGAGATTGGGGTTGTAGGGTATCAAATGTCACCCTGAGCGAAGCGAAGGGGGCATGCCCCCAGTCATGTCCCCCTCGCTTCGCTCAGGGTGACAACGAAGATCTGGTGACGTAGGTCTCGAAGAACCCTCGCCCGGAATCCGCCACTTCGCCGCCCAACACCCTTCCTCGCAGCCGAAACTCCCCCCGCATCTGCAGGAAGAGCCGCCGGAACGAGGCCGCCTTCATCTCGGTGGCGAGGGCATGGTCCACCTCTACCGACAGAGTCACGGTGTCGGCTTCCCAGGTGCCGGTGAGCGTGAACCGCTCGGGCGCGCGAGCGCCCGCGACGCCGTCGGCCGGACGACTTCCCTCGTAGCCGATCCTGCCGAAGCGGAGCACCCGGCGCACGCCGAGTGAGTCCACGATGGTGAGGAAGAACGGCGACGGGTTGGAACGCTCGGGGCCGTAGACGCCGCCGTACAGCAGGCTCAGCCGCTCGCCCCGGGCGGACCCCCACTCCCAGGTGACGTTGCGCCAGACGCCCCAGTTGTGGTCGTGATAGGCGGGAGCGTCCTTCACCTCCGAGCAGCGGCCGGCGACGCAGATCCGGCCCGTGGCCGAGGCCGCGAGCGCGGGGACGACGTAGCCCGAGAGAAAGTCGTCGTCGCGGAGCTCGACCGGCGGGAAGTATCGGTTGAGCTCCGGCCGCACCACGAGGTCGAGCAGCGCGCTCCTCCCGCCGCCTCGGGCCTCGGCGCGGAGCCGGTACTCGCCGTCCCGCTGGCGGACGAAGCTCTTGCCGATCGCCACATCCGCCCTCGCAGTATCGAACGCGACCTGCGCCGCGGGCACATCTGCGGTGTAGCGGTCGTGGCGGCCGTCGGGGCGGCGATGGGTGAGCAACATCCGCCCGCCCCAGCGCTCGCCGCGCCCGGTGAGGCTCTCCTCCCCCCCGATGAGAAAGGTGACGTACCACCACTCGTCCGGCCCGCTCACCAGATTGAAGTAGTGCCACTCGCCCCAGGTCGAGTCGGGTCTCCGCGGGAGATGGAAGTGGTCCAGCTCGTGGTAGAGCTGCTGCGGGTCGGGTGCGACATACGCCGAATCGGCTGGGGAGTCGTTCCAGCGGCCCTCCAGCACGTCGAGCCCGGCAGCGAGCGCGGTGGCGCGGCTCGGGATCTCGCCGCCGACCCGCACGGCGGCCGGAAGGCACTCGCCCTTCGCGGGGCAGAGGTAGAGCAGCTTTCCCTCGATCGCGGGCGCGACGGTTCGCACGATGTCGTCGTGCCGCTCCCCACCGAGCACCTGCCGGGTGAGAAATCTGGCGCGCTCGATGGTGAAGAACATCGCGCCGAGCCCGCCAGTGCGCATCGCCTCGACATCGATCCCCTGCGGCAGCACCGTCACCTCGCCGCCGCCCACCAGCGAGACGTCGCGCGACTGGTCGAGCATCGCCTCGCCGACCGACAGCAGCACCACCATGACGCCGACGCCGATGGAGAAGCCGAGCAGGAGGAAAAGCGAGCGGATCTTCCTGACCAGCAGGTGACGGAAGGCGAGCGTGGTGATCATGACAGCGGGGCAGCGGGGCGGCGGGGCGGCGGGGCGGCGGGATTCACGGCAGGCGGCACGCTTTCGGAGACGATGCGGCCGTCGAGCATGTGGACGACTCTGCCGGCCTGCACGGCGAGCTGCTCGTCGTGGGTCACCACCAGCAGCGTGGTGCCGTCGGAGTTGAGGCGGCGGAAGAGGTCGAGGATCCCCTGCCCCGTCGCCGCGTCGAGCTCGCCGGTGGGCTCGTCCGCGAGGAGGATGGCGGGACGGTTGGCCAGCGCACGGGCGATGGCGACCCGCTGCATCTCGCCGCCGGAGAGCTGGGTGGCTCGGTGGCCCTCACGATGGCCGAGACCGACGTACTCGAGCAGCTGACGGGCGCGGGTTCGGCGCTGGGGGCCCTTCACACCGGCCTCGGCCATCGGCAGCTCGACGTTCTCGCGGGCGGTGAGGACCGGGAGCAGATGGAAGCGCTGGAAAACGAAACCGAGGCGGGTGAGCCGGAGCCGGGTCAGCTCGCGGTCGCCGAGCGTCTCCAGTCTGGTCCCCAGGATCTCGACGCTCCCTCCGCTCGGTGTGTCGATCCCCCCGACGAGCTGAAGCAGAGTGGACTTGCCGCTGCCGGACGGTCCCACGATGGCGACGTACTCCCCGGGCTCCACCGTGAGCGAGGCGCCGCGGAGCGCATGCACCGTCTCGCCGTTCATCGGGTAGTCCTTCCGGAGGTCGCGGGCGACGAGCATCGGCTGGCCGGGGGTCACGTCGCCTCCGCGCGGAGCGTCGCGGCGATCGGGGCCCGGGAGGCGAGCCACGCCGGATAGAGTCCCGCGAGCGATCCCGTCACCAGCAGCACGAGCGCCGCGAGACTCAGGGTGTCGGCACGGGGAACGAAGAAGGAGAAGGCCGCGGGCAGACCCGGGAAACTGGTGAGGATCGCGTCGAGGTACTCCGCGGTCGCGAGACCGAGCAGGATGCCGACGCCGGCCCCCAACACCGTGAGCGCCACTCCCTCGGCCAGCACCTGGCGTACGATCGTCCCGCGGCTCACGCCGATGGCGCGGAGGGTGGCGATCTCTCCCAGGCGCTCGTTCACGGTGATGGTGAGCAGCGTCCCCACCAGGAGCACGGCCACGATGAGGCTCATTCCGCCGAGTACGTAGGAGAGCTGGGTGAAGTAGACCAGCCGGCGCTTGGCCTGCACCACCAGCTCGGCGACGCTGTTCACCTCGAGCTCGGGGAACCGCCCGCGGAGACGGGCGGCGAGGAGCTCCACCACGCCATCGTCCGCCGCTTTCACCAGGAGAAGCGAGGCCCGGTCCGCCGCCGTCTCCCGACCGAGCCGCTGCATCACCGGCAGCACCGTGCCGACGGAGGGCTGGCCCCGGTAGTCGTAGATCCAGCGGACCACGCCGCGCACGGCCAGGCGGCGGCCCACCGCCGCATCGGCAATCTGCGGGTCGAGCCGGCCGAGCAGGGTCACCGTGTCGCCGGGCGCGGCGCGGAGCAGCCCGGCGGCGGTCTCGCTCAGCAGAACGCCCAGAGTGTCGTCCGGGGCGAGGTCGGCGCCGGCGGTGACCTGGTAGATCCCCTGGGCCTCGGGCTGGATGCCGTATCCGAAGAGAGTGACGAGCGAGTCTGCCGTGCGCCCATAGAGCGATGTGCCGAGGATCGCGCCCGCCGCTTCGACGTCCGGCTGGGCGCGGATCGCCTTCACGACGCTGGAGGCGCCGCCGATCGAGGCCTCGGTGTCGAAGGGAAGAGTGCCTTTGGGCGTGAGCCGGATCTGGTAGCCCCGGGCGAGCAGCAGCTCGCTGAACGATTTCTCGATCCCGCCGCTCAGCATCACCATGTCGAGCAGCATCGCCGACGCCACCGCGATCCCGGCGAGCGAGAGGGCGGTACGCAGCGGATGGCGCCCCAGGCTCTTGAGTCCCCAGCCGAGTCCGGTCATGCCCGGCCCCAGAGCACCATCGGCCGGGTGCGGACCAGTCGCCAGGCGGCGACCGCGCCGGCCGCGAGGCCGAGCAGCAGCGAGAGGCAGACGCTGAAGAGGACGATCCGCGGGGTGATCAGCGAGAAGATCAGCTCGGTGTCGAAGAACCTCCGGTAGTACACGTTGGTCGCGGCGCCGGCGAAGAAGGCGAGCCCCGCGCCGATCGCGGACCCGAGGACCGCGATGAGCGCGGCCTCGAGCACCAGCGCGCCGAAAATCGTCCGCCGCCGCACCCCCACGAACCGCATCACCGCGGCGTCCATCCTCCGCTCCTCCACCTTGAGCAGCATGATGCAGAGCAGGAAGACCGCGCTGGCGACGATGGTGATGACCGCGATCGCCCGGTGGAAGCGGCTCACCACCTTGAAGGTCTGGGACGACTCCGACGCGATGGCGGCCGAGGGATGTGCCCGGAAGCCGAAGGCGGAC
>CAYPAE010000110.1:0-6946 GCA_964408595.1 uncultured Gemmatimonadaceae bacterium
GGTCTCCTTGGGCTAGGTGCTGCCGCCCCGCTTCCCCGCCGCCCCGCCGCCCCGCACCCGATACACCTGCACCACTTGGGTCTTTCCTTTCAATCCCAATTCCGGCAGGTACTCGTACTCCACGTGGCCCCGAACCACGTGAAGCAGCGCCTCGCTCACCAGGATCTCCCCGGGGCCGGCCTCGGCGCAGAGCCGCGCCGCCACGTTGACGGCGTCGCCGAGCACGGTGTACTCGAGGCGGCGGTGGCTTCCGATGTTTCCCGCGAACACGTCGCCGTGGCTGATCCCCATGCCCACGCCGATCTCCGGCCTGCCCGAGGCGGCCCAGCCGCGGTTCAGCTCCTCGATCGCCTGCTGCATGGCGATCGCCGCCGCGAGCGCGCGGTCCGGGTCGTCGCTGTGGGCGATCGGCGCCCCCCAGAGCGCCATGACCGCGTCGCCGATGAACTTGTCCAGCGTGCCGCCGTGCTCGAAGATCACCTCCACCATCTCGCTGAGGTACTCGCTCAGGAACTGGGCGACGGCGTCGGGGCCCATGGATTCGGCCATCGCGGTGAAGCCCCGGATGTCGCTGAAGAGCACCGTGATCGGCCGGCGCTCGCCGCCCAGGCGGATCGCGCCGTCCTGCTGCGCGATGTCGGCTGCGACGTTGGGCGCGAAGTAGCGCTCGAAGTTCGAGCGGACCAGCGCCTCGCGGCGGCTCTGCTCCGCGAACCGGCTGTTCTTGATGCCGAGCGCGGCGAGGCCGCTGAAGGCGACCAGAAACTGGAGGTCCTCGTCGCTGAAGGTCCCGGGCGCGCTCAGATTGTCCACGTAGAGCAGGCCGAGGATCTGGTCGCGGGCATCGAGCAGGGGGGAGCACATGGCGCTGCGGACGCTCTGGGTGACGATGGAGCGTCCCTTGAAGCGGGCGTCGGCCGGCGCGTTGTGGGAGACCACCGCCACGCGCTCCTCGACCACCTTGTCCACGATCGAGCGGGGCACCGGCTGCAGCTGGGTGTCGCCCAGCCGGCTCTTGGAGAGCGTCGGCACCAGCTCGCCGGTGGCCTCGTTGCGGAGGAGGATGGTGACCCGGTCCACCTCCATGACCTGGAAGGTCATGTCCACCACCGCCCGGAGCAGGCGGTCGAGCTGCAGCTCGGCGGTGAGCTTCTGGGCGACCTCGAGCAGGAGCGAGAGCTTCTTCGCCTGGCGCTCCTCGGCGGTCGCCGCCGCGACCCGGAGCTGCCCGCGGGTGAGCGGGCCGTCGCGGCTGGTGATCCCCGCCGCGCTCCCGCCGCTCACCATGAGCTGGCGGACGATCTGGCCGCTGGGCGCGACCGGCTCCGGCAGCGGCATCGGCTCCGCCCCCGCCGGCCCGACCTCCCGGATATTGTAGGTCACCTTGCCGAAGGTGACCGAATCGTTGAGCATGAGCCGCCCGGAGACGACCCGGCTGCCGTTGATGCAGGTGCCGTTGGAGCTGCCGAGGTCTCGGACCTCGACCGCGTCGCCGTGCGCGGTCAGCTCCGCGTGGCGCCGGGAGATCGTCGGATCGTAGATCGCGATATCCGTCGCCACCCCGCGGCCGACGACCACGCTCCGCCCGGGCGGGAGCTCGAAGCTCTGGTCGCCGGAGGTGCTGACGAGGCGGAAGGAGGGCATGGTGGCAATATAGGGCGGGCGCGCGGGCAGGCGGGCGCGCGGGCGGACGGGCGGTGGGGTCTACCGCCCGCCTGCCCGCCTATCCGCCTGCCCGCCTGCCAACGCGAGCGCGAGCAGCACCGCGCGAGCCTTCGCCTCCGTCTCCCGCCACTCGCCCGCCGGATCGGAGTCCGCGACGATCCCCGCGCCGGCCTGGACCCAGGCCCGGTCGCCGCGGATCACACAGGTGCGGATCGCGATGGCGGTGTCGAGGGTCCGGGCGCCCCACCCCACGTAGCCGACGGCGCCGGCATAGGGCCCGCGGCGCACCGGCTCCAGCTCGTCGATGATCTGCATCGCGCGCACCTTGGGCGCGCCGGAGACGGTGCCCGCGGGGAAGCAGGCCACCAGCGCGGCCACGGCGTCGAGCTCGGGGCGGAGCCGGCCGCGCACCTCGCTCACCAGGTGCATCACATGGGAGTAGCGCTCGATCGTCATGAATGCGGTGAGCCTCACCGAGCCGAACTCGGCCACCCGGCCGACGTCGTTCCGGCCCAGGTCCACCAGCATCAGGTGCTCGGCGCGCTCCTTGGGGTCGGCGGACAGCTCCTCGGCGAGCGCGGCATCGTGCGCGGGGTCGTCGCCGCGGGGACGGGTGCCCGCGATCGGGCGCACCGTCACCTCGCCGTCCTCCACCCGCACCAGGATCTCGGGAGAGCTCCCGATGACATGGATGTCGTCGCAGTGCAGGTAGTAGAGGTACGGCGCGGGATTGAGCGCGCGGAGATAGCGGTAGCCGAGGAACGGATCGGGGGCGGCGAGATCGATCCGGCGGCTCAGCACCGTCTGGAAGGTGTCGCCGGCGGCGATGTACTCCTTGATCCGCCGCACGTCGTCCTGGAACCGCGCGTCGGAATACGGCGACGTGGCCGCAGGGAGCGGAGGGGCCGCCTCGATCGCGAGCGGCCGCACCGAGCCGGGCGCGGCGAGCCGCTCGAGCCAGCGCTCGATCCGCGCCTCCGCGTCGGCATAGAGGCCGCGGACATCGTCCGCTCCGGCGCCTTCAGGCACCTCCACGCTGGCGATCACCGTGGCGCGGTTGAAGAGGTTGTCGAGCACCAGCAGGGTGTCGGCCACCATCACGATCGCGTCGGGCAGGTCGCGGTCGTCGCGCGGCGCGTCGGGAAGCGACTCGATCGTCCGCACGACGTCGTATCCCCAGAAGCCGACCGCGCCGCCGGTGAACCGGGGCAGGCCGGGCACGGCGACCGGCGGATGCCGGCGCATCGTCCGGCCGAGGTGCTCGAGCGGCGCCACGTCGGTCTCGATCACCCTCCAGTCTTCGTCCGGGCTCCAGCGGGCGCACTCGCGGCCACGGTAGCGGAACACCTCGCGAGGCTCGGTGGCGAGGAAGGTGTAGCGGGCCCACCGCTCTCCGCCCTCGAGAGACTCCAGCAGGAATCCCCACCTGCCTCGGTGCAGCTTGGTGAAGGCCGTGACCGGCGTGTCGCCGTCGAGCACGACCTCCCGGGTCACCGGCACGATTCCGCCGGCGAGCCGTGCCTGGTGGGCGAACCGGTCGAAGCCTAGGGTCATTGCGGGGCGGCCACGAGATAGGTGCCGGCGGCGGGGAGCGGGGCCTGGAGCACGTCGGGAAACGGTCTGCTCGAGGGGAGCAGCGCGAGCATGCCGCCGGGCAGGAGCCGTCCGACGACGAGCGCGCGCTCGTAGGCGACGTCGGAGCCGTAGACCGCGCGTGCCTTCGCGGGCGCCGCGAAGTATCGGGGGTACTTGAAGGCGATCGCGGCGCTGTCGCGGATCGGCAGGCTGGTGGCGACCTCGAGGCCGTATACGCCCGGCCGCGGGCGCACGTCCACCCGCACGTCGAGCCCCCGCTCGGCGAACGCCGCCGGGGGGAAGATCAGCTCGGCGAAGACGGTGTACTCCGGCGGACCGTGCCGGAGGACGATGATGCGCGGCTCGCCGGCGATGAAGGTCACCGTGGTGTCGGGTGGCGGGGGGCCCGAGGTCTCCAGCACGATCGCCTCCGGCAGCGGGAGGAGCCGGATGCCGGTGGGGGCGGCCGGCTTGCCGTCGCCCGGCGAGCGCGAGCCGCCACAGGCGGCTGCCGCGAGACAGAGCCAGCTTGCTCGTCCCCAGAGCCCCCGGAATATTCCGGCCATCGACCCCTTGGCGGTGAGAGGTTAACGGTGAGAAGCGTGCGGTTCCCCCGCTGGACGATCGGTGTGCTCCTTGCCGCCTGCCCGGCGCCGCTGGCGGCGCAGAGCTGGGACTCGCCCGATGCGCTCGCGCTGGTCCGCCGGGCGGTGAACCAGCGCGCCGCCGTCGAAGCCGATTCCATGCTCCAGAGCTACCGAACCCGCGCCCACGGGTTCGTCTTCTTCCTGGTACAGGTCGGCGAGGGTCTCACCGAGCCGCCCCGGCTGGTGAAGGCCGACGAGCTGGACGTGGAAGTGTATTGGCAGGCACCCAACCGCAGCAAGCAGGTGGTGCTGGGGTGGCGCGACGGGGCGTTTCTGCCCACCGACATCGAGTACCACCGCGATCACCTCGGCATCGTCACCAACAACTTCGGCGACGTCATCCGGATCGGTGAGGGCGACGAGGTCCGGGACGCGATCCATCCGCTCTCCCGGGCCGGCCCGGCCGCCTACCAGTACGCGCTGGGCGACTCCCTCACGATCAGCACCGGGGGCGGCGAGGTCACCGTGCGTGAGGTGCAGGTCCGGCCCCGCTCCTTCGCGCTGCCGCTCGTCGTCGGCACGCTGTATCTCGACAGCGAGACCGCGGAGCCGGTGCGCTTCCGCTTCAGCTTCACGCCGGCCGCCTACCTCGACCGCCAGCTGGAGGACATCACGATCGTGCTGGAGAACGGCCGGTTCGAGAATCGCTGGTGGCTTCCCTACCGGCAGGAGATCGAGATCCGCCGCCGCGCCAGCTTCTTCGACTTTCCGGCGCGGGGAATCATCCGCGGGCGCTGGGAGATCGCGGACTACGACCTGAACGTCGGCGTGCCGCCGTCGGTGCTGGCGGGCCCCGCGATCGGCGGCCTGCGGAAGCCGCGCGCCGATGACTCCACCTGGGGCGCGCCGCTGTCCGAGGCGATCGCGGACGTGGCGGCACCGGTGAACCGACAGGACATGGACGCGCTGCGGGTGGAGGTCGAGCGCATTGCCGGGTCCCGGGCGCTTGGCGGCCTGCCCTCGAACCGGCTCGCCACCGGGTCGCTGAGCGATCTCGCGCGCGTCAACCGGGTCCAGGGCCTCGCGCTCGGCTTCGGGGGGGTGCTCGGCATTCGGGGGAGCCGGATCCAGCTGCGGCCGCAGATCGGCTATGGGACCTCGGACGACCGGATCACAGGCGGGCTAGCCGTCCTCGCGGGCACCGGCGCCACCCAGCTCTCTCTCGGCGCCGAGCGGCAGGTGCGCGATCTCGCCGACCTGCCCGTGATCTCGCCCGCGCTCAACTCCCTGCTGTCGCAGGAAGCCGGGGACGACTACGGCGACTACGTCCTCCTCAACAGCGCTACCGCCGGCGTCCGGCACCGGGTCAGCGGCCGGACCTCGCTCTCGCTGGAGGTGGGGCTCGAGGAGAGCCGATCGGTCGGGGTCGGCTCGGCACCCGCCAACGGCCGCTATCGGCCCAATCCGCCGCTCGGCGCCGGGACGTTTCGCCTCGTGCGGGCCGCCGTCGAGCGCGCCAGCGGTGGAATCGCGGTGCGGCAGGACCTCCAGGGGCGTCTCGCGCTCGAGGCCGGTGAGGGCGCGGGGGAGTACCTCAGGGCGACCGTGGAGGGGCGCTGGCTCAGGAGCGCGGGCCCGGGCCAACTCCTCTCCCGCGCCTACCTCGGCGTGGGCACGGACCGTCTCCCGGCGTACCGGAGCTTCGTGCTCGGCGGCCGCGGGACGCTGGTGGGAGAGCCGTTCCGGGCCTACGGGGGGAGGGCCGCGGCGCTGGCGCACATGGAGTGGCGGTTCGAGGTGCCGTTCCCGGCCATCTCGATGGGCTCGTTCGCCAGCACCGGGCGGCATCTCACCCTGGCGCCCTTCCTGGCCGCGGGATGGACGGAGCGGCCGCTCCAGGGGCTCCCCTGGGAGGGCACCGATGGCGTCCGGCCGGTCGCCGGGATCGCCTTCGAGTGGCTCATGCGCCTCATCCGCCTCGAGGTGGGGGTGGGGCTGAGGGACGGCCGCGTGGGCGTCAGCATAGATGTGAATCGGGACTGGTGGGGGGTATTGTGATGGCGCCCAACCGGTGGCCCCGGCTAGATTTCCACACTCCGTAATCACCCCGAGCCGCTTCATGCTGTTCTTGGACGAATGGCTGGTCCCCAGCGTCGAGTCTCTGTTGCCCGGTGATACCCTCGCCGCGCTCCGCGAGGAGCCCGCACCCGGGCCCGTGTCGCTGTGGGAGACCGTAGTGCAGCGGAAGCTGATCGGTGACGAGCAGGTGCTCGCCGCCATCGCGACGCGCTTCCGCTTCCCGGTGGCGGACACGTCACGGATCGACGCGCGGGTCATCCAGGCCGTTCCCGAACAGCTCGCCCGCCGCTTCAACGTGATTCCCGTCGGCCAGACCGACTCCTACCTCGAGATCGCGACCGCCAATCCGTTCGACATCGACGCGGAGAAGATGCTGGCCTTCGCCACCGGTCGGGAGGTGCGGATGCTCCTCGCCTCGCCGTCGCGGATCAAGGCCAAGATCGACGAGCTCTACCGCACCGGCGAAGAGATCGTCTCCCGGTTGCTCGCGGGAATCGGCGACGAGATGGAGGTGAAGGAGCTCACTGAGGACGACGAGGACTTCGCGGTGGCCAGCGCCGAAGAGGCGAGCCAACGCCCGATCATCCGGCTGGTGGACATGATGCTGGCCGACGGCGTCGTCAGCCGCGCGAGCGACATCCACGTCGAGCCGATCGAAGGCGGCGTGGTGGTGCGCTACCGCATCGACGGGGTGCTCCGGCAGGTGATGAAGATCCCGCGCAACGCCGGAATCCCCCTCATCTCCCGCATCAAGATCATGTCGGGGCTCGACATCGCGGACCGGCGCCGGCCGCAGGACGGGCGGGCCCGCGTCTCGGTGAACGGCGAGGCGGTGGACCTCCGGGTCTCGACGCTCCCCGCCGCCCTCGGCGAGAAGGTCGTCATCCGGATCCTGAGCCAGCGCTCCACGGTGCTGAACCTGGAAGCGCTGGGCATGCACAAGGACGAGCAGGAAGCGGTGACCCGGCTGCTCACCAACAAGGAAGGCATCATCCTGGTGACCGGGCCCACCGGCTCGGGCAAGACGACGACGCTCTACT
>CAYPAE010000111.1:0-6922 GCA_964408595.1 uncultured Gemmatimonadaceae bacterium
CTCATTTATAAGAGCCAGCAGCGGAGCTATCGGGACCTGCCGATCCGGCTCAGCGAAGTCGCCAACGTGTACCGGAACGAGAAGTCGGGCACGCTGCACGGGTTGTTGCGGGTCCGCGGGCTCAGCATGGACGACGCCCACATCTTCTGCACCCTGGACCAGGTGGAGGACGAGATCTTCCTCTGCCTCGACCAGGTGGACCGCCTGGTGCGCGCCACCTTCGGCTTCGAGCTCGACTTCGAGGTCTCGACCCGGCCCGAGGAGCGCCTGGGCGGCGACGAGATTTGGGACCGGGCCGAGCCGGTGCTCAAGCAGGCGCTGGAACGGAAGGGAATCGCCTACCGGATCGACGAGGGGGGCGGAGCGTTCTACGGCCCCAAGATCGACATCAAGTTCCGCGACGCGATCGGACGCATCTGGCAGGGGCCCACGATCCAGCTCGACTTCAATCTGCCCGACAGGTTCGAGCTGGAGTACACCGGCCCGGACAACCGTCCCCATCGGCCGGTGATGATCCACCGGGCGATCTACGGGACGCTGGAGCGGTTCACCGGCAATCTGATCGAGCACTTCGCCGGCGCGTTCCCGGTGTGGCTCGCGCCGGAGCAGGTGCGGGTGATCCCGATCTCCGATGCACAGGCCGACGCCGCGCGCGACCTCGCCAGACGGCTCAAGGGCGCCGGTCTCCGGGTGCAGGTGGACGACGGAACCGAGACGCTCAACTACCGGATCCGCGAGGGCGAGCTCCAGAAGGTGCCCTACATGGCCGTGATCGGGCAGCGGGAGGCCGAGAGCGACAGTCTGGCGCTCCGGGTCCGTGGGGCGGGGAAGAAGCAGGAGGTGATGCCGGTGGAAGCGTTCCTGAGCCGGATCGCCGACGAGGTTCGGTCCCGCGCGCTGGCGCCGTGAGCGACGCACGGGCTATTTTGCCCTCCATTCCGAGCCACTGAGGTTCTACGTGAGCGACGCAACAACACCCGTCATCCTGTCGGCGGTCCGCACGCCGATCGGCCGGTACCTGGGCGGTCTCTCCAGCTTTACCGCGCCCCAGCTCGGGGCCATGGTCATCCGCGAGGCGGTCTCCCGCGCCAAGGTGGACCCCTCGGCGGTCGAAGAGGTGATCCTGGGGCAGGTGATTCAGGGGGGCTCGGGTCAGGCCCCGGCGCGCCAGGCGCTGATCCACGCCGGTCTGCCACCCGCCATTCCCGCCCTCACGATCAACAAGGTCTGCGGCTCCGGCCTCAAGGCGGTGATGCTCGCCGCCCAGGCGATCAAGGCGGGCGACGCCGAATGCATCGTCGCGGGCGGCCAGGAGTCCATGTCCGGCGCGCCGCACTACGTGTACGGCATGCGGAACGGGATCAAGGCCGGCAACCAGACGATGGTGGACGGCATGATCCACGACGGGCTGTGGGACTCGTTCGGCTGCTGCCACATGGGGGAGTACGCCGAGTACACGGCGGATAAGGCCGGTGTGACGCGCGAGGACCAGGACCGGTTCGCCTACCAGAGCCATCGGAAGGCGGTCGAGGCGACGGAGTCGGGCAAGTTCAAGGCGGAGATTCTCCCGGTGCAGGTTCCGGGGAAGGGCGGGCCGACCACCATCAGCGCCGACGAGGCGCCCCGCAAGGACACCAGCCCCGATTCGCTCGCCCGGCTCAAGCCGGTGTTTCGGAAGGACGGGGGCACCGTGACCGCGGGGAACGCCCCGGGGCTCAACGACGGCTCCAGCGCGCTGGTGGTCGCGTCGCTCGCGTTCGCCAAGGCGCATGGGATCGCGCCGCTCGCGCGAGTCACCGGCTACGCCACCGGCGGCGGCGAGCCCCGGGAGATCTTCTTCGCTCCGATCCAGGCGGTGCGGAATCTGATGGGCCGCGCCGGCAGCAAGATCGGTGATTACGACCTCATCGAGGCCAACGAGGCCTTCGCGGTTCAGGCTCTCGCCGACGGCCGCGAGCTGGGGTGGGACTGGGACCGGGTCAACGTGCACGGCGGCGCGGTCGCGCTGGGCCATCCGATCGGCGCCAGCGGCGCGCGGGTGCTCACCACCCTGCTGTACGCCTTGCGCGACCGGGGTGGCTCGACCGGCCTCGCCACGCTTTGCCTGGGCGGCGGCAACGCCGTGGCGCTCAGCGTGGAGATGCTCTGATGAACACCGGCCACCGGCTCGACACGCTGGCGGTCGCCGATCGTGCGGCGGCCGGGCGCCGCGCGCTCGCCATCGGAGCAGCGGCGCTGGTGGTGGCGGCGTCGGCGCAGGTCTCGGTGCCGGTGCCGCTGAGTCCGGTGCCGATGACGCTCCAACCGCTCGCCGTGCTCGCGGTCGGCGGCCTGCTCGGTGCGGTGTGGGGCAGCGCCGCGTTGCTGCTCTACCTGGCGCTCGGCCTCTTCGGGTTGCCGGTCTTCTTCGCGGGCGGGGCGGGGATCGGGCACGTGCTCGGTCCCACCGGCGGCTACCTTCTCGCGTTCCCGGCGGCCGCCGCGGTCGCGGGGAGGTTCGCGGGGACGTCGCCCCGCCTCGGACGGGTCCTCCTCGGCTGCGCGCTCGCGATGGTGGTGATCCACGCCGGAGGCGCCGCCCAGCTCGCGATCCTGGGCGGCGACCCCGGGTTCGCGCTTCGGGTGGGGTTCGTCCCGTTCCTCACGGGCGACCTCCTCAAGGTCGGCATCGCCGCCGCGGTGATCCTGGGCCTCGGGCCGAAGCTCCGCACCCTCCTCTGACCGGGCCTCCGATGCCCGACCGGTACTCCCTCCCGAAGGCGATCGGATGGTCGATCGCCTTCGTCGTCCTGACTCTCTTCCTCGCCGGTCTCTTCGCCTTCGGCGTCGCGGCACTCAGCGTGGGCTCCCGCGGGGACGCCGTCGCATGGCTGGGAAGTACCGGCCCCGGCCCGATGCTGCTCCAGGCGGGAGTCACCCTCGCGAGCACCGCCCTCTTCACCTGGCTGATCGGCATCCGAACCCTGGGGCTCTCCCTGGTGGACCTCCGCTACCAGATCGGGCACCGCGGATCCGGCTTCGTCGCGGGCGGCGTCGCGGGCGCGCTCGCCGCCGGGACGGCGCTCGCGATCGCAGCGCTGGTCGGTGGAGCCGAGTGGATTCGGGATGAAGGCACCCCGGTGGACTACCTCCAGGCAGCGACGACGACCACCCTGATTCTCGCGCCCGCCGCGTTCAGCGAGGAGGTGCTCTTTCGTGGCCTCCCTCTCGTGCTGCTCGCGAGCGCGCTGGGGCGGGGAACGGCGGTCGTCCTGGTGTCGATCGTCTTCGCTCTCGCCCATTTCGCCAACCCCAACGTCACCATGCTGGGGATCGGGAACATCGCGCTCGCGGGGATCTTTCTGGGCCTGGCGTTCTACGCGCCCGGCGGCATCTGGACGGCGTGGGGCGCGCACCTCGGCTGGAACGCGATGCTCGCCGCCCTCGACACGCCGGTGAGCGGGGTCCCGTTCCGCATTCCATTTGTCGATTACGAGCCGGGCGATCCGGCGTGGCTCACCGGCGGGCGGTTCGGGCCGGAGGGCGGCCTCTGCTCGACGCTCGCGCTCACCATCGCGGTTCTCGTCGCCAGACGCTGGGCCGGAAAGGAAGCGACATGACCCGAGCCGCCGTGATCGGCGCCGGCACCATGGGCAACGGCATCGCGCACGTCTTCGCGCAGCACGGCTGGGAGGTGGCGCTGGTGGACAGCGCGCCGGCCGCTCTGGAGAAGGCGGGCGCGACGATCCGCTCGAATCTCGAGCGCCAGGTGAAGAAGGGCGTGATTCCCGCCGACGCGCCGGCCCAGGTGCTGGCGCGGGTGACGACGGGTACCTCGCTCGAGGGGGCCGCCCACGCCGACCTCGTGGTGGAGGCGGCGAGCGAGAACCCCGCGGTGAAATTCTCGCTCTTCGAGCAGCTCGATCGGATCGCGGCGCCCGCGGCGATCCTCGCCACCAATACCAGCTCCATCTCGATCACCGAGATCGCCGCACGCACCGGCCGGCCCGACCGGGTGATCGGCATGCACTTCATGAACCCGGTGCCGGTGATGCAGCTGGTCGAGGTCATCCGGGGGCACGCCACCAGCGACGCGACCACCGGCACGGTGATGGACATCGCCCGCGCCCTCGGCAAGGTGCCGGTGGAAGTGCACGACTACCCCGGCTTCGTCTCCAACCGGGTCCTCATGCCGATGATCAACGAGGCGATCTTCTGCGTGATGGAGGGTGTTGCCACAGCCGAGGCCATCGACACCGTGATGAAGCTCGGCATGGCGCACCCGATGGGGCCGCTCGCGCTGGCCGACTTCATCGGGCTCGACGTCTGCCTCGCGATCCTCGACGTGCTCCAGCGCGGCCTCGGCGACGACAAGTACCGGGCCTGCCCGCTTCTCCGGCGGATGGTGGCGGCGGGAGACCTAGGGAAGAAGACGGGGCGGGGGTTCTACGACTACAACAGGTAGGCAGCGGGGCAGTGGGGCCGCGGGGCAGCCCGTGCGGCTCGCTTCCTGGTCGGATTACGGCAGTGGGCTGTGCCGCACACGCCTCCGCCCGCCCCGCTGCCCCGCTGCCCACCCTCTACCGTGGCAGCGGGGCAGCGGGGCAGCGGGGCGGTGGGCACCAGAAGCCGGACAAGCGGCGCCAGGGGTACTGGAGAGCGGCCGAGCGACGGTGTCGCTGCCCCGCTGCCCCGCTGCCCCGCCAGCCGATTTCTTATACATTAGGTACCAGATGCCCGAAGTCATTCCCATCGGCGCCGACCACGCCGGGTTCGAGTTGAAGCAGCGGCTGGTCGAGGAATTGCGGGCGCTCGGGTATGAGCCGCTCGACCTCGGGACCGACGGACCGGAGTCGACCGACTATCCCGATTACGCCCACCAGGTCGCGTCCCGGGTCGAACATCACGACGCCCGCCGCGGGGTGCTGCTCTGCGGCACCGGACTGGGAATGTCGTACGCGGCCAACCGCCACCCCGGGGTTCGCGCCGCGCTAGCCTGGTCTCCCGAGATCGCGCGTCTCGCCCGGGAGCACGGCGACGCCAACGTCCTCATCCTCCCCGCACGTTTCCTCAGCGAAGGCGAGGGGGTTGAGATCCTGCAGATCTGGCTGGAAACCGAATTCGCCGGTGGCAGGCATAGCCGCCGGGTAGCGAAAATCGACCAGGAGCACGGATGAGCCTCGACCACAACGCCAGCCTCAGGGACGCGGACCCCCTGGTGGCGCATTTGATAGACCGGGAGGTGGGACGGCAACGCCACGGCCTCGAGCTGATCGCCAGCGAGAACTTCGCCAGCCGCGCCGTGATCGACGCGATGGGCACCCCGCTCACCAACAAGTACGCCGAGGGATATCCGGGCCGCCGGTACTACGGCGGGTGCGAGGTGATCGACGAGATCGAGCAGCTCGCCATCGACCGCCTCAAGCAGATCTTCGGCGCCGAGCACGCCAACGTGCAGCCGCACTCCGGAGCCCAGGCCAACTTCGCCGCTTTCATGGCACTCATTCCCCCGGGCGAGAAGATCATGGGGATGTCGCTTCCCCACGGCGGCCACCTGAGCCACGGGGCGGCGGTGAACCACAGCGGGGTGATCTGGAAGGCGGTCCACTACGGTGTCGACCCGTCCACTGGGCGCATCGACCACGACCTGGTCCGCGAGCAGGCCCGCCGCGAGCGGCCCAAGCTCATCATCGCCGGCGGCAGCGCCTACGCGCGGATCATCGACTTCGCCGCCTTCCGCTCCATCGCGGACGAGGTCGGCGCCGTCTTCCTGGTGGACATGGCCCACTTCGCCGGCCTGGTGGCTGGCGGTGTCTATCCCTCGCCGGTGCCCCACGCGCCGGTGGTCACCAGCACCACGCACAAGACGCTCCGGGGCCCGCGCGCCGGGCTCATCCTCTGCGTCGCCCAGCACGCGAAGGCGATCGACAAGTCGGTCTTCCCGGGCACCCAGGGCGGCCCGCTCGAGCACGTGATCGCGGCCAAAGCGGTGGCCTTCGGCGAAGCGCTCACCGATGACTTCAAGGCGTACAGCAAGCGGGTGGTGGAGAACGCGAAGACGCTGGCGGCGGCGCTGATCAATCGCGGCTTCGCCATCGTCTCGGGCGGAACCGACACCCACCTGATGCTGGTGGACCTGCGGCCGAAGAATCTGACCGGCAAGGCGGCGGAGAAGACGCTCGACCAGGCCTGCATCACGGTCAACAAGAACACCATCCCGGACGATCCGCAGTCGCCCTTCGTCACCAGCGGCATCCGGCTCGGCACACCCGCCCTCACCACCCGCGGAATGGGGCCGGGCGAGATGGAGCGGGTCGCGGAGCTGATCGACCGGGCGCTGACGCGTCCCGACGAAGCCACCCTCGCCCGCGTCCGGGAGGAGGTGGGCGAGCTGAGCTCGACCTTTCCGCTGTACCAGTCGAAATCGGCCGCCAGCCGGGTTCGCCGGAGCGCGTGAGTGCTGGCGCTCCGCCTCGCCGAGGACATCCGGTGAACGAACTGCAATTCGCAGACGACGTGATGGCCCGCATCCGAGCCCGGGGCGGAGCCTACAATGAGCGAGCCTATCTCTTCGTCCTCGCGACGATCGAGTATCTCCAGTCGCGCCTCCAGGCGCGCCGCCACGTGAGCGGCGCCGAGCTCGCCTGGGCCTGCCGCGATTTCGCCCGGGAGCAGTTCGGGCTGCTGGCGCCCCACGTGCTCGGTCACTGGGGAGTCACCCGGACCGAGGACATCGGACGCATGGTGTTCACGCTGGTGGACGTTGGGCTGCTGGTCACTCAGCCCGGCGATCACGAGGCCGACTTCGAGGCGGTCTACCAGTTCGCCGACGCGTTCGGCGATGCCTACGAGTGGCAGGGAGTGCGAGGCGCCTGAGCGGGGGTGGATCGACAGCGGAGGGGAACATGGAGAGACCCGAGTGGCCGGCGTGCCAGAAGTGCTC
>CAYPAE010000112.1:0-3829 GCA_964408595.1 uncultured Gemmatimonadaceae bacterium
ATCTTTCCCGCGATCTCGCTCGAGGGGCGCCAGATGTGGCTGCTGCGCTCGAGCCCGCTCGATCCCGGGGCGATGCTCTGGAGTAAGTACTGGACCGGCACCGTGCCGCTGCTGGTGCTCGCCCTCGTCATTACCGTGCTGACGAACTGGCTGCTGCAGGCGGGCGTCTTCATGATGGCGGTGAGCGTGGGGACCATCCTGCTGTACACCCTTGCGACCAGCGCGATGGCGCTCGCGTTCGGCGTCTTTTACCCCCGGTTCGGGACCGAAAACGCGGCGCAGATCCCCACCAGCTTCGGCGGGGTGGTCTACATGATGGCGAGCCTCAGCCTGCTCGCTCTCGTGATCATGCTCGAGGCGCCGCCCGTGGTGGCACAGCTCCGGGCCTACCGGCACGGAGCAGGGCTCGCACTCACGCCCCAGCTTCTCCTCACCGGCGGGGCCATCGTGCTCATCCTGACCGGCGCCACCATCCTTCCCCTCCGCCTCAGCGCGCGGCGGATTCAGGACATGGAGATCACCTCGGGCGGCGTGGAATGAGCGCCGCCGCCATCGCGGTAGACCTCTTCAGCGACACGGTCACCCGCCCCACCGCCGCCATGCGACGCTTCATGTGCGACGCCGAGGTGGGCGACGAGCAGCAGTTCGAGGATCCCACCGTCAATCGCCTCCAGGCCATGGTCGCGGAGCTGCTCGGCAAGGAGGCCGCGCTCTTCCTGCCGTCCGGGACGATGTGCAACCAGGTGGCGTTCGCCGTGCACTGTCGCGCGGGAGACGAGATCCTGCTCCACGAGACGGCGCACCCGCTGCTGTACGAAGCCGGCGGCGCCGCGGCGTTGATCGGCGCGGTGTTCCGGCCGCTCCCGGGGCCGCGGGGGATGTTCACCGCCGCCCAGGTCCGTCAGGCGGTGCGCCCGGCGGTCCACTACATGCCGCGAACCCGGGTGGTCTCCGTCGAGCAGACGGCGAACATCGTGGGCGGTGTCTGCTGGCCGATCCAGGAGATCGAGGCGGTGTGCGGCGCGGCGCGCGAGGCGGGACTCGTCCGCCACATGGACGGCGCGCGGCTGATGAACGCGGTGGTGAGCAGCGGCACGCCGGCTGGGACCTTCGCGGCCCACTTCGACTCGGTCTGGATCGATCTTACCAAGGGGCTGGGAGCTCCGGTGGGCGCGGTGCTGGCGGGGTCGCGCTTGTTCATCGAGGAGTCGTGGGTCTTCAAGCAGCGGCTCGGCGGCGCGATGCGGCAGGCCGGAATCATCGCGGCGGCGGGGATCTACGCCCTCAGACACCATGTGGACCGGCTGGCGGAAGACCACGAGCGCGCCAGGCGCCTCGCGAACGGGCTGGCCGACCTGCCGGGGATCGCGGTGGACGCGGAGCGGGTCGAAACCAACATCGTCATCTTCGACGTCCGCGGCACCGGGCTGAGCGGGGAGGAATTCGCCGGCCACACCCTGGCGTCGCACGGGGTGCGGTTCAGCGTCATCGGCCCCACCACCGTGCGGGCAGTGACCCATCTCGATGTCCCGCCTGGCGGCATCGAGCTGGCCCTGGAGGCCGCCCGCGCCGCGACCACGGAGGTTGCGCACCGCTAGCCGGGTGCGGAAGGCTTGCGAGCCCGGCGGTGGCGGCACATGTTGGCCCTCCCGCTCACCTGGTCGTCTCATGCATCGGCTCGCTCCGCTCGCGCTCCTCCTCGCACTCGCCTGCCGCCCCCAGGAACGGCCGCCGCCGCCGCCCGCGGCATCCGATCTGCTGAGCTCCGGTACCTGGATCGACCTCTCGCACGATTTCTCCACCGAGACCATTTACTGGCCCACGGCGAAGCCGTTCGCGCTCGAAGTCGTCTCGGCGCAGAGGACGCCCGCCGGCTACTACTACGCCGCCAACAACTTCTCGACCTCGGAGCACGGCGGCACGCACCTGGATGCACCGATCCACTTCGCCGAGGGGAAGCACACGGCGGACCAGGTGCCGCTCGACCGGCTGGTCGGGCCCGCCGTGGTGGTTGACGTGGTCGCGCGCGCCGACGCGGACGCCGACTACCGGCTGGACGTGCCGGCACTCGAGGAGTGGGAGCGGAGCAATGGCCGGATTCCCGACGGGGTGATCGTGCTGCTGCGCACCGGATGGTCGAGCCGCTGGCCCGACAAGGCCCGCTACCTCGGCACGACGAAGACCGGCCTCGCGGGGGTACCGGAGCTTCACTTCCCCGGGATCGACTCCTCCGCCGCGCGCTGGCTGGCGGCGGAGCGCCGGGTGAAGGCAGTCGGAATCGATACGCCGAGCATCGACTACGGGCAGTCCACGACGTTCGATACCCATCGGAGTCTCTTCGCGCAGAACATTCCGGCGTTCGAGAACGTCGCCAGTCTGGAGCGACTGCCTCCCACCGGCGCCTACGTCGTGGCGCTGCCGATGAAGATCAGAGGCGGCAGTGGAGGGCCGCTCAGAATCGTGGCGCTAGTGCCCTGAACGCGGTGAAGGGAACAGCGCCGAGCATGGCCCCCTTCGCGTTCGCGAAGCTGTTTCACGAAGGCACAGAGATGTCGGGTGCGAGCGGAATGAACGGTCTCGGGAGGCTGGCCAAGCCCCGCCAACCCCAGCCTCCCCGGGCCCCTCGTTTCGCTCACCTAAGTTCCGTGCTCCGGGTGACACTTCCCCGCTCTTTCTCGTTCTCCCCCGCAAAAACCCGGTCCCGGTACACCACAACGCACGGCCTACCTTGGGCGCGCCATTGGAACCCCGCGCGGCATTCGCGCGCGATCCACCCAAGGAGGATCCATGTCTCGCACCACCCGCCTCATGGCGCTCACGGCGGTCCTCGCTCTCACCGCCTGTACCGATCGCACCAGTCCGGAAATGCCGGGCGAGAGTCCGCAGGCAAGCCGCGATACTCCGGCTGCCGCCCGAGAACGCCTGGCCCGCCGGATCGCCGTCGCGCTCGCCGACGACCGGTTCCGGGCGCAGCTCAAGCAGGATCTCGACCGCTCCCCGGTCCGCGAGGGCAAGCTCCACCTTCAGCGCTATCTCTCCTCGTCCAACGCGCGCGCCACCGACGAAATCGCGCGGATGGCCGGCGAAGCGAACACCGTCATCGCGCTCGACGCGCGTCGGGCACCCGCGCTCGAGCTCTATCTGCCGGTGCCCGCCCACCGCGCGGCATGGTCCGGAGACACCCGCGTTCTGGTCGCCACGGCCGGCAACGAGCGCCAGCCTCCGGTTGCCTTCTCACCGGAGGGCCAGCGCTTCGTGCTCAGCCCCACCAGCCCGCCCGACATCCCGGTGCTGGCCCTGGTGCCGGTCGAGACCGACTTCGACCGGATCGCGGCCCACCCACACTTTCTGGGAGACGGCGGCGGCGGCGGTCCCACGCCTCCGCCCGGCCTGTACATGACGAACTCCCACCTCGTCGAAACTTTCGAGAGCTGGGTCAAGGGCGCACCGGAGATCGAAGTCCACATGCTGGGTCAAGCCGGCAGCACCGACTCGCTGACATCCTACTCGTGCGCGGCTGAGCCGGTCGCGGGGTACTACCGGTTCGACCAGAACTCGCTCGATTGGAGCGGCAGCGTCCTGCTGATCAACCAGACCCAGCTCAACAGCTACAAGAGCGCGCACCCCAACCAGAGTCTCCGGGTCTTCGTCGTCGAGGACGACGACACTTCGTGCCAGATCAAGACCGATCCGGCCCGGTTCTCGAACCTGGTGAAGGCGGTGGAAGCGGCCTACCCGCTGCTCACCGGCGGCCGGGACGGCACCAGCGGGAACCTGCAGAAGATCTGGAAGACGGCCAACGCCATTCAGCGGATCCTCAAGGCGCTCG
>CAYPAE010000112.1:3929-6827 GCA_964408595.1 uncultured Gemmatimonadaceae bacterium
CCCTCCATCCTCCTCTCCCTCCTGGCGGCCGCTCCGCCCACCGCCGCCCAGACGCAGGCCGACCACACCGGCTGGCATCTGGGCGGCGGGGTCGAGGCCGTCCGGTTCGGGCACGTCGCCGTCAGCGAGGCGGCGCCGGGCGTGGCAGCGGAGGTGCGTCCGTCGGGGCGGCCGGCCATCCACCTCTCGGTCGGGCGGGAGTACCGATCGTGGCGCCTCGACCTCGAAGCCGGCTGGGCAGGCGGGCATATCGAGGCGGGAAACGATGCCCTGTCCATTCAAGACAGGACCTCCGACGTCTCCCGCTACCGCTTGGCGATCGGCATCGCCCGCCGGATCGCATCGGCGGGAAATGGCACGATCGGGGTCGCGCTGGCACCGACGCTGGATCTGTGGGCGGTGGACGGCGACAGCCGAGTCCGGGCCGGAGCGGAGGGCCGGCTGGTGCTTCGCGTCCCGCTGGGGTCGGTGGAGCTGGAAAACAGAATCGGGGTCGGCTTCTCGGGAAATCCGATCGATGCCACCGACATTGGAGCGGTGTCGGATCTGCGCGGATTGCGGACGCTGTTCATGGGCGTCGGACTGCGGTTCCGGACTTGAGGGCCGCCGGCCGGGTCAGGCGGCTACGTGGCTCCCGCACCCCTCACAGAACCGGCTGTCGGACGAGAGTGCAGTGCCGCAGCGAGCGCATGCGGCGGGCGCCGGCAGCCTGCCACCGCAGGTGGAGCAGCATACCGCGTCCGGCTCGGGACGCGGTCCGCACGAGGGGCATGCCGGGGCGCCCGGCGGCGCCGTCGCCGCAGCGGAGCGAAGGGCCCGCACCCTATGAGCGATCAAGGCCTCGACGTCGTCGGGCACCCCTGCCCCATCTTCGGCCCGGAGCGCCTCGAGCGCTTCGGCGGTGTACTTGTCCTTGAGGTACTGGTAGTCGGCGTCGGAGAGCTTTCCGGTCTCGCGGTCGAACTCGATTTCCTTGAGCGCCAGCAGCGCCACGCCCTTGGGCGTCTCCTCCTGTTCCACCGGTTCTTCCACCAGATCGGGCGGAGCCGGCGGCCCCAGCAACGGTCGCAGCACCAGCCAGAGCGCCACCACTCCCACCAGCGCCGCGGCCACCGCCTCGGTGAGCATCAGTCCTCGACCTCGGCCAACGCGCGGCGGAGCCGCTCCATCTCCTCCGAAGACGCCGGAGGAGTGGCGGTTTTCGCCTCGGCACCGGGCCGCTCGATGCTCAGGCGCCGCTCTCCGGTTGTCGCGCCGCCTGCCTCGACCACCGCGACGCGCCGGCGGGAAATCAGCGCCACCAGCGCCCCGCCCGCCACCAGGATCGCCGAACCCGGGAGCAGGTAGCCCCAGAGGTTGAATCCCTCGGGCTTCGGTGCCATCAGGGCCTTCTCGCCGTACTTCTCGACAAAGGCATCGAGGATTTCCTGCGCCGTCTTCCCCGCCCGGTCCAACTCCACCACTTCGCGGTGCAGTTGGGGCGAGTAGGTGCAGGTGAAGTCGGTGGTGCGGCAGGTGAAGATGTCGAGGGTGCAGCCGCAGGAGCAGGCGAGCCGTCGCTCGATCGTCTTGATTCGCTCGTCGTAGTCCGCGATCTCGGTCGGCGCACGCGGCCGACCGGCCGCCGCGGGGTCGCGCAGCGTGCCGACGTCTCCCCGGCCCGCGAGGGGATCCTGCCCCTGAATCGGGAGCAGCGCCGCCGCGCCGAGCAGGCCGAGGAATCCGCGCCGCGACCGGTCGCTCATTCGGCCGCCGCTCCGGTTCCGGCGAGGGTCGCCTGGTAGCCCGGCTGCACCCGGCGCGGCGACACCAGCGCCCCGCCTCCGCCGGGCCACATCGTCACCAGGCCGCCGAGCGCCAGCACCAATCCGCCGAACCAGACCCACCAGACCAGCGGATTGAGGGTGAAGCGGTACACGGCCTCTTCGGTGCCCCCCACCGACCCGGCGAAGGTGATGTAGAGGTCTTCCTGCAGGTTGCTCCAGATGCCCACCTCGGTGGACGGCTCGAACGTCGGCCGGCGGAAGCTGTCCACGTGCTGCCGCTTTTCGGAGGTGAGGAGCCCCATCGAGCGGCCGTCCTTCACCACCGACACCGTCGCGGCGCTTACGATCCGGTTGAGCGCCTCGAACTGCGAGACCCCCATGTGGGTCAGGGTGTAGCTGTGGCCGAACGGGCTCGACAGTGTGGCCGACTCCCCGGGCTTGAGGGTGGCCTCGATCTCCCGCCGGAACGCCATTCCCGCGAAGGCCACGAAGTAGATCAGCACGCCCGCGTGCACCAGGTAGCCGCCGTACCGGCGCCGGTTCCGCGCCACCAGCCGCACCAAGGCGATCGGCGCCGATTCCCCGTGCATCCGCCGCCTCGCTCGCACCCCACGGTAGAACTCCTGCACGATCGTTCCGGCCACGAAGCCGGCCAGGCCCAGCGCCATGAGCGCATAGAGATCCCGGGCACCCGCCGCGAAGAGGACGAGGAACGTCACGACGCCCGAGGTCACGGGCCAGGTAAATTGCCGTCGAAGGTTCGCGGGCGACGCCTTCCGCCAGGCGATGAGTGGGCCGATGCCGGTGAGCCCCAGCAGTAGGAGGCCGATGGGCACGTTCACCCGATTGAAGAACGGTGGACCGACGGTGATCTTGCTCCCCCGCACCAGCTCGGAGAGAATCGGGAAGAGCGTCCCCCACAGCACCGAAAATGCGATTCCCACCAGCAGCAGATTGTTGAAGAGGAACGCCGCCTCGCGGCTCAGCACCGACTCAAGCTGCACGTCTGCTTTGAGCGACGGCCAGCGGGTGTACAGAAGCGTGAATGAAAGAATTCCGCAGACCGCGAGAAAGGCGAGGAAGAAGTACCCCACGCTCGACTGGGTGAAGCTGTGCACGCTCGCGATCACCC
>CAYPAE010000113.1:0-4759 GCA_964408595.1 uncultured Gemmatimonadaceae bacterium
GCTCGGTGCCGATCTACTCCGGCGGCCTCGGCGTGCTGGCCGGCGACCACTGCAAGGCCGCGAGCGACGTCGGGATCCCGCTGGTCGGCGTCGGGCTCATGTACATGAAGGGCTACTTCGATCAGCGGCTCACGCTCGACGGCTGGCAGGAGGACAGCGACGACGAGTACGATATCTCGCTCACTCCGCTCGAGCCGGTGAGCGGCCCGCAAGGCCACCCCTACCTCACCACGGTGGAGACCTCGGGGCGTCCGGTCCACGTCCGCGCCTGGCGGATGATGGTGGGCCGGGTGCCGATCTACCTGTTGGACACCAACCTCGAGCTCAATCACCCGGACGATCGCGGCCTGATGAACAAGCTGTACGCCGGCGGTCCCGACCTCCGAGTGCGGCAGGAGTGGATTCTCGGCGTCGGCGGAGTGCGGGTGCTGCGCGCGCTGGGAATCGAGCCCGCCGTCTGGCATGCCAATGAGGGCCACGCCGCCTTCATGATGGTCGAGCGGCTCCGGGAGCTGACGGTGGCGGGTACCCCGCTCGACCAGGCGGTGCACCAGGTGCGCGCCCACAGCGTGTTCACCACCCACACGCCGGTGCCCGCGGGGCACGACGCCTTCGCCGTCGAGGCGCTCGAGGCATGCGCCGGCCCGATCTGGGAGGAGATGGGGATCGACCGCGAGACGCTCTTCCGGCTCGGCAAGCATCCCTCGATCGACGGCCAGTTCCATATGACCGTCTGCGCGATGCGGATGTCCGCCCGGGTGAACGGCGTCTCCCGCCGCCATGGCCAGGTGTCGCGGAACCTCTGGCATGACCTGTGGCCCGGACGGCCGTGGGAGGCCGTGCCGGTCGGTCACGTGACCAACGGCGTCCACCTCGCCACCTGGATGGCGACCCCGATCATGGAGCTGCTCGACCAGCACATCGGGCCGGACTGGGGCAACCGGCTCGACGAGCCTGGCTTCTGGGATCAGGTGCTGACTCTCGATCACGACCGGCTCTGGGCGGCCCACGTGCGCCTCAAGCAGGTGCTCGCCACCCGGATCCGGGAGGATGCCAGGCGCCGGTTCGCCCGGCGGTTCAAGGAGGCGGCGCAGGTGGCGGGCGCCGGCACGCTGCTCGATCCCACCGCGCTCACCCTCGGCTTCGCCCGCCGCTTCGCGACCTACAAGCGCGCCAACCTCATCTTCCGCGATCTCGAGCGCCTGCGCCGGCTGTTGGTGGATCAGCGGCGCCCGGTGCAGATCATCTTCGCGGGCAAGGCGCACCCGGCCGACAATCCGGGAAAGGAAGTGCTCCAGAGCGTCTACCAGTTCACCCGCGATCCCGAATTCGAGGGTCGGGTGGCGTTCCTGGAAGACTACGACATGCACCTCGCCCATCTCCTGGTGCAGGGCGTGGATGTCTGGATCAACCTGCCGCGGGTGCCGCTGGAGGCGTCGGGCACCAGCGGAATGAAGGCGGGGCTCAACGGAGTTCCCCAGCTCAGCACGCTCGACGGATGGTGGCAGGAGGGATTCGACGGGCTGAGCGGGTGGGCGATCTCGCCCGCGGGCGACACCGAGGATGCGGACGCGGCCGACATCGAGCGGTTCTACCGGCTCCTCGAGGAGCACGTGGTCCCGCTCTACCACACCCGCAACGCCGCCGGAGTGCCCATCGGCTGGGTGGACAAGATGCGGCACGCGCTCCGGCTCGCCGGCTCGCGTTTCACCGCGCGGCGGATGGTGCAGAACTACGTGCAGGAATACTATGCTCCCGCGATCCGTGGCGAAGCGGCAGGCGACGATCCGCCCACCGGATGAGGCACGACAGATGGCGACCCTGGTGACCGCGCGGGGCGGCGAGCCCGTCTCGATCGTCCACGTCACGGCGGAGTACTCCCCGTACGCCCGTACCGGCGGGCTCGCCGAGGCGGTGGCCGGCATCGCCAACTTCCAGCACGTGGCCGGGCTCGACGTCACGGCGATCCTCCCGTTCTACCGCACCGTGCGGGACGAGGACCCCGATCTCGAGCCGGTCGGCCCGCCGTTCGTCGTGCCGATCGGCACCCGCACGGAGGAGGGCCGCATCTTCCGCGTCGCGGGACCGGCCACCGGCCCGAAGGTGTACTTCATCGAGCATCTCGAGTACTTCAACCGGCACGGCATATACGGCGAGAGTGGCGCCGATTACCCCGACAACCACCGCCGCTTCGCGTTCTTCACGCTCGCCGCGATAACCGCGCTCCCCCGCCTCGTGCAGGGACCGGTCCTGCTCCACGCCCACGACTGGCACACCGCGCTCGCGCCGGTCTACCTCCGGACCATCCTCAGCCAGGAGCGCCTCGCCCGGAGCGCGACCACCGTGGTCTCGGTCCACAATCCCGGCTACCAGGGGCACTTCGGCCCCGAGGTGATGCCCGAGATCGGGCTGCCGTGGGAGCTCTACAACTGGCAGCAGCTCGAGTGGTACGGCAAGGTGAACTTCCTGAAGGGCGGAGTGGTCTTCGCGGACTCGGTGACCACCGTGAGCCCGACCCAGGCGAAGGAGCTGCGTACGCCAGGGGGCGGGTTCGGCCTGCACGATCTCTTCGTCGCCCTGGGCGACCGGCTGGTCGGCGTGCTGAACGGGATCGATCAGCGGATCTGGAACCCGGCGACCGACGCCCAGATCACCGCCCAGTACTCCGCCGAGAAGCTCGAGGGCAAGCGGCGCTGCAAGGCGGCGCTGCAGCGCTCGTTCGGTCTTCCGCAGCGCCGCGGTGCCCCGCTTTTCGGGATGACCGGCCGGCTGGTCACCCAGAAGGGACTCGACCTCATCCTCGGCGCGCGGGAGCTGCTCGGCAGCGACTCCCAGTTCGTCTTCCTCGGCAGCGGCGATCCGCGCTACGAGCACGCGCTGGTCGAGCTGGCGACGTCCGCGCCCAACCGGATCGGAGTGCAGCTCGATTTCACCGACCGGCTGGAGCACCGGCTGATGGCGGGCGCCGACATCTTCCTCATGCCATCGCTGTACGAGCCCTGCGGCCTCACCCAGATGCGCGCGCAGCGCTACGGCGCTCCGCCGATCGTGCGCCGCGTCGGCGGTCTCGCCGATACCGTCGAGGACGGCGTCACCGGCTTCGCGTTCGACGGCTACTCGCCCGAGGCCTTTCAGGAGTCCGGGTTCCGCGCGCTCCGCGGCTACGCCGACTCGGCCAAGTGGCAGGCGATGGTGCGCCGCGGCATGGCTCGCGACTTCAGCTGGGAACGCTCGGTGAACCAGTACCTCGAGGTCTACCGCCGCGCCATCGCCCACGCCGCGATGGGATAGGCCACTCCACGATGGACTTCGTTCTCACGCTGCACAGTCATCTGCCCTACGTCCTGAACCACGGCCGCTGGCCCCACGGCAGCGACTGGCTCTGCGAGGCCGCGCTCGACACCTACATCCCCCTGATCGAAGAGCTCCGCGGGCTCGAGGCCGACCGAATCCCCGCCCCGGTCACCATCGGCGTCACGTCGGTGCTCGCCAACCAGCTGGCAAGCCCGGCGTTCGTCGCGGAGATGGAGACGTTCTTCGCCCAGCGCCTCCTCGCTTGCGACGAGGCGTCCGCCTCGCTCGCCGCCACCGGCGAGGGGCACCTGCTGCCGCTGGTGGACTTCTGGCGCGAGCGCCTGGGGCGGCTCCGTCGGCGCTTCCACGAGATCGGGGGCGACATCGTCGCGACCCTCCGCGCGCTCGAGGGCGCGGGACGGCTCGAGCTCATCGCCTCCGCCGCCACGCACGGCTTCCTCCCGCTCCTCGCCCGCGACGAGAGCATCCGCCTGCAGCTCGCCGTCGACCGGGCCGAGCACCGCCGGCTCTTCGGCCGGGTGCCCCAGGGAGTCTGGCTTCCGGAGTGCGCCTATCGCCCGCGGGGGCCGTGGAAACCATGGCGTGCCGCCCCCGGCGCCGGCATCCGTCGGGGGATCGAGGAGCACCTGAGCGACGCCGGGTTCCGCTACTTCTTCGTGGACTCGCACCTCGCGTCCGCCGGGCGTCCGCTCGGCATCTACGGCGATCCCGGCGGGGACCCGACCGTGCACCGCCCGGGCGAGCGGGCCGACGGCGTCGCACACCGCTCGCCCTACACCGCCTATCAGGTGGCGCACTCCAGGGCGGCGGATGGCATCGCCGCGCTGGTGCGGGACCCGCGGTCGTCGATGCAGGTGTGGAGCCGGTTCCAGGGCTATCCCGGCGACGGGGTGTACCTCGAGTTCCACAAGATGCGCTGGCCCGGCGGCCTCAAGCTCTGGCGGGTGACCGGCGGCGACGTGGATCTCGGCGCCAAGGAGCCCTACGACCGGGAAGCCGCGGTCGATCGCGCCCGCGGCCACGCCGATCATTTCGCGAAGCTCCTTGCGGAGATCGCCGCCGGCGAGCGCCACCAACGGGGCGAGGTCGTCGTCGCCCCGTTCGATACCGAGCTCTTCGGGCACTGGTGGTTCGAGGGCCCCGACTGGCTCGCCGCGGTCTACCGCACTCTGGCTCACGACCTTCGCGGCATCCGGCCGGTCACGGCCTCCCGCCACCTCGCCGATCACCCCGCGAAGCAGCCGATCCGCCTCCCCTCCGGCTCCTGGGGCGCCAACGGCGATTTCAGCATGTGGCTGGGCGACAGCACGGTGTGGACCTGGGAGCGGCTCTGGCCGCTCGAGGAGAGCTTCTGGGACGCGGCGCCGGCGGCGCTCGCGAGTCCCGCCGCGCGACCCGTGCTCGCGCAGGCGGCGCGGGAGCTGCTCCTCGCCCAGGCGTCCGA
>CAYPAE010000113.1:4859-6802 GCA_964408595.1 uncultured Gemmatimonadaceae bacterium
CCCGATCCGATTCGTCTTCGGACTCCACCTCCACCAGCCGGTAGGCAACTTCGACCACGTCTTCGCCCAGCACGTGGAGGACGTGTACCGGCCCCTGCTCGACCGGCTCGCGGGACGCGGGTTCCTCCCGGTCGTCCTCCATCTCTCGGGGCCGCTCCTCGAGTGGCTGGAGCAACACGAGCCGGCCTATCTCGACCGGCTCGGCGCGCTCGCCGCCGACGGGAAGGTCGAGATCCTGCTCGCGGGCTTCTACGAGCCGGTGCTCGCCGCGCTCCCTCGGGCGGACCGGGTCGAGCAGATCCGGTGGATGCACCAGGCCGTGCAGCGCCGGTTCGGGGTGGACCCCCGCGGCCTCTGGCTCACCGAGCGCGTCTGGGAGCCCGAGCTGGCCGCGGATCTGGCGGACGCCGGTGTCCGCTACGCGCTGGTGGACGACCGCCACTTCCTCGCCACCGGATTCGAGCGCGACCGCCTCCACGCCCCCTTCTGGACCGAGAGCGATGGGCGCCGGCTGGCGCTCTTCCCGATAGACGAGCGGCTCCGCTATCTGATCCCCTTCCGGCCTCCGGAGGAGACGGGGCAGTACCTTCGGGACCTGCGCGGTGCCGGGCATCGCCTGGCGGTGCTCGCCGACGACGGCGAGAAGTTCGGCGGCTGGCCCGGCACCAAGGAGTGGGTCTACCAGCGCGGCTGGCTCGATCGGTTCATGGACGTGGTCGGCGGACTGGTGGAGAGCGGTGAGGTCCGGCTGAGCCGGCTCGACCAGGCGCTCGACGAGGTGCCGAGCAATGGGCTCGCCTATCTCCCGACCGCGTCGTACACCGAGATGGAGGGCTGGTCCCTTCCACCCGATGCAGCGCTGCGGCTCACCCGCCTCCAGCGCGATCTCGGCGAGGCGCGCATCGCCGGGCCCGACGGCGCCCTGGTCCGCGGAGCCCACTGGCGGAACTTCCTCGTGCGGTACCCCGAGTCCAACCGGATGCACAAGAAGATGCAGGCGCTGTCCGCGCTCTGCCGCCGGAAGGGGAACCCCGCCGAGGCCCGCCGCGCCATCGGCCGCGCGCAGTGCAACGACGCCTACTGGCACGGCGTCTTCGGCGGCCTGTACCTCCCACACCTGCGCGACGCCATCTGGCGCGAGCTGGCGCTCGCCGAGGGCGAGCTGCGCCGGGGGAAGGGCCTGGCGTGGGAGGTGCTCGACTTCGATGGCGACGGGCACCCGGAGATCTGGGTGCACTCCGAGTCGTTCTCGGCGCTGGTGAGCCCGGTACGCGGGGCCGCCATCGAGGAGTACACGGTGTTCCGGAGCGGGATCAACTACGCCAACGTGCTCACCCGGCGGCGGGAGGCCTACCACGACCTGGCCCTGGAGCGCGGCGCGGCGGAATCGGGGCAGGGACACGGGGGCACGGCCAGCATCCACGACATCGAGGAGGGGATCCGGCTGGACGTTCGTCCGCCGCTCGACACCGAGGACCGGGCGCTGCTCGTCGAGCGCCTGCTTCCGAGATCGCTGGAGCTGGAGGAGTACGTGCGGGGCGACTACCGGCCGGTGCACTCGTGGGCCCGCACGCCATTCCACTACGCGGTGCGGCGGAGACGGGGAGCCCTCGAGATCGCCTGCGCTACGGGCGAGGGTCGCGAGCGGCTGGCCAAGATGATTCGCTTCGGGAGCGACGGGGAGGTGACCGTGCGCTACGCCTGGGATCCAGGAGCGTCGGCGCCGGAAGATCTCTTCTCCACCGAGATCTCGCTCGCCGGGCCACTCGAGCCGGAGGCCACACCGCCGGCGGAGCCCTGGCGCTTCGCGATCGAGACGGTCGCGAAATCGGAGCGCGGACTCGACCGCACGAGGCAGGGCGAGTCTCTCACGCTCCGATGGCCGGTCCGCTTGGGGGAGGCGGCCTTGTCGTGGCATGTCATCCTGAGCGAAGCGAAGGAGC
>CAYPAE010000114.1:0-6714 GCA_964408595.1 uncultured Gemmatimonadaceae bacterium
GGTGAGATCCAGCTCGCCCGTGAGCCACTCCAGCACCGGGCGCAGCTCGCCTTGACCGGCGATCGCCCAATGGAGCGCGGGGAAGCGGCTCGCCAGGCGCCGGGCGGCGTGGAGGAGTGTGACGTGATCCTTGTGGGGCACCAGTGCGCCCACCGTACAGGCGAGCGTGGTCTCCGGCGGGAGGCCGAGCCGCTGGCGGATGCCCAGCGGATCCGCTTGCCGCGCCGCGTCGAGATCTATGCCCGAATGCACCACGACGACTCGCTCGGGTCCGATGCCGTCCTCGGACACCACGTCGGCGACCGCGGAGGAGATCGCGATGATCCGCGAAGCCCGTCCCCAGAACCCGCGGCGCCGGAGGTGGAAATCCACCCGCCGGGTCGCCACCATGGGCACCCGCGTCGCGAGGGAGCAGAGCCCCGCGAGGGTCACCGCGTGTGCGTCGTGCGCGTGGAGGAGCGCGGCGCCGGCGCGAATCTCCTGGATGATGGGGAGGAGCACCCGTGGGTCCAGCCCGAAGCTCCACCGCGCCTCGTGCACCCGGACTCCCTCGTGCCTGAGCCGGAACGCGAGCTCGCTCCCGGCGCCGGTCACCACGACCTGGTTGGTGAGGCCCCCGCGCTGCAGCTCCCGGGCGAGCAGCAGCACCTGACGCTGTCCGCCGCGCCACTCGCGGCCGGACGCGACGTGCACGACGGTGGGGGTCACAGACGGACGTAGGGGCCGCTCTCCCGGGCGACCTCTCCGAGCAGGCTCCGGAGCTCGGCCAGGCTGAACGGCTTGTGCAGGTAGGGTCGGTCGAGGGATTCGAGGAAGGCCAGGGTGTCGCCCCTGACGGTGTCGCCGGTGCTGAAGACGAGCCGCGCCGCGAGCTCGGGCCGGTGGCGGACCAGCTCCTCGTAGAACTCGCGGCCGCTGAGCCGCGGCATCCGGAGGTCGGAGATCACCAGATCGAACGTGTCGTCCGCCGCCACGGCGAGGGCCTCCGCGCCGTCGCTCGCGACCACGGGAATGTGGCCCCACGCCTCCAGCGTGGCGCGCATGTAGTGGAGGATGTGGGGCTCGTCGTCCACCACGAGGACCCGCAGGCGCCTGGTGGCCACGCGCTGATCGGAGTCCGGCACCGGTGCCGGAGGGCGGGTCGCGAGGGGAAGCTGTACGGTGAAGACGGACCCCTGCTCCTCCTCGCTGGAGAGCATGATGCGGCCCCCGTGCTCGCGGACGATGCCCTGGCTGATCGAGAGCCCGAGTCCGGTGCCCTCGCCCTCGGGCTTGGTGGTGAAGAACGGCTCGAACACCTGCGCCGCCAGCGCCTCGGACATCCCGGGGCCGTCGTCGGTCACGTCCACGGCGACGCCGTCGAGCCAGCGCCGCGCGTGGACGACTACGGTGCCGGGGCGGCCGGTGCTGGCGATCGCCTGCGCCGCGTTGTTGATGAGATTGACGAAGACCTGCTGGATCTGGTTGGGGTCGATGTCGGGCATCGGCAGGTCGGGCTCGACCTCGAGCCTCGCCTCCACCCGGTGCGCCATGAGATTGTTCCGCAGCAGCAGGAACGTCGCGTCGAGCAGCGGCTTCAGCGCCGTGGGGCGCCGTTGGTGCTCCTGCTTCCGGGCGAAGCTCAGCAGGTTCTTCACGATGTTCGACGCCCGCTCGGCCTCCTCCTGAATGACGGTGAGCGGCTCGCGGAGTGACGGCGGTACGTTGGGCACCTCGGTGAGGTAGTCCGCGAACCCGACCACCGACGCCAGGGGATTGTTGAGGTCGTGGGCGATCCCGGCGATGAGCTGCCCGATGGCGGACATCTTTTCCGACTGGATGAGCTGGTCCTGCAGCCGGCGGCGCTCCGTCTGGTCGTCGAAGAGCAGGACCACCGTGGATCGGTCGGTGCTGCTAATGGGCACCGCCGTAACCGCATAGGTCCGCTCCCCGGTGCGGAGCTCCACTTCGCGGCCCGCTCCTTGCTGATCTAGGGCCCTTTGGAGCTCGGTGGCCCACTCGGGTGGAGCGAACGCCTGCCAGGGCCGGCCGATCAGGCTGGCGGGCGGGGCGTTCACCAGGTCGGCGAAGGCCCGGTTGGCCCGCCGGATCCGGCCGCCGCGATCCACGATGCAGAGCGCCGGCGAGATGGCGTCCACCACCTCCTGCCAGGATCGCCGGCCGTCGTCGTGCAGATCCACCAGGCGGGCGCTCTCGAGCGCGATGCTGGCTTGGCTCACCAGACCTTCGAGCAGGGCGAGGTCCGGGGGAGTGTAGCGACCCGGCTCACCGCGAACGGCGATCGCCCCGGTTACCCTACCTTTGGCGATCAGCGGGGCGAAGAGCCAGCTCCCCGACGCGTCCGGCTGGGGGGGAAGTGTCTCGTCCCGGAGCAGAGGCTCGAGGCCGTCGGAGAGGAGGAGCGCCCCGCTCCTCGAGGCGTGCTCCAGCAGTTGTTGCCGGTTCGGCCCCCGAGGGGGCCAGGCGTGCAGGGTATCCCGGGCGTCCACGTCGTGATGGAAGAGAGAGAGCGCGATCTCGGTGGGAGCGAGGTTCTCCCGTACGTGACGCAGCAGCGCGTCCACCACCGAAGCGCGGCGCAGCGTGCCGGCCAGCTCCTGGCCGAACGCGATCACCCGGCGGAGCATCGCCAGGTCGTCTTCCGCGGGAGGATTATTCATGATCCGGGCGAATGCGCGGGGCCGCCTGACGGCGGCGGACCTCCAGCTGGTGATCCTGCTCCTGAGCCGGGGCTCCGCGCGTCGGCGGGCGTCGCTGGAGCGCCGCCTGACCGCGGAGGGTCCGGACCCGCTGCTCGATGCGCCCGAACTGCTCGAACGACTGCTCACGGTCCGCACGATGCTCGTGCCGTCCGAGACGCTCTTCTTTTATGTGATGGTTCGCCACGCGCTGCGCCGTGCCGGGATCGACGACCGTGATCTGGCCGATTACCTGGCCGCCCTCCTCCTCGACTTCGGGCAGCGCGACCGGGCGTGGCGGATCGACTGGCACGATGATCAGCGGCACCGGTATCTCGTGGATATCCTGACCGACCTCGAGGCGACCGAGGGCGACCGCCGGTTCCGAGTGATGGTGCACCTCGGCAACTACTCCCTCTGGCTCGCGGGCCTGTTCCCCGATTATATCGCGGCGCGCCACCTGCGAAAGGCCGGGCCGGACGTCAGTTATTACGACGCGTTGGGGCGGCGGGGATTCGGGATGGCGTCGGATCACGCGCTGGCGAACGAGTACGGCCTGGTGGCCGTTCTCCGCACCGCCGCGGAGCGCTTTCCGTCGGTTCGAAGCGCGCTCAACGGCGTGAGCGACCGGGTGTTCTTCCCCGGCGCGAAAACGACCGATCGCGCGCTCCGGGGCCTAGGACTCCACTGAAGCGGCGGCGAAAGACCCCGCCCGCTCCACCAGTGCCGTGAAGAGACCGCGCTCCGGCGCGCCGGCATCGGCGTGCATCTCCTCAGGATGCCACTGTACGGCAAGGATCCACGGCTGACCCTCGGCCCCTTCCACCGCCTCGATCAGACCATCCTCGCTCCAACCCGTGGCGACCAGCCTCGGGGCCAGATCACGAATGCCCTGATGATGGAAGGAGTTCACCCGGATGGAGGTCGCGCCGAGCGCCTGGGCGGCGAGACTCTCCGGCGCGAGGCGGATCGCGTGGCTGCGGTCGGTTCGCGTGCCGGCCCGGTTGTGCTCCACCGGCCCCGGCCGCTCGGAGGGCAGATCCTGATGGAGAGTACCGCCCAGGGCCACGTTGATGAGCTGGATGCCGCGGCAGATGCCGAGGATGGGGAGCTCACGCTGACGGGCGGCGGCGAAGAGCGCAAGCTCGAAGAGATCCCGCTCTCGGCTCGGCGGATTCAGCAGGGGAGAGCGGTCGCTGTTGTACCAGGCGGGATCGACGTCCTCGCCCCCGGTGAGCACCAGTCCGTCCACGCCGTCCAGCGCACGGGCCGCGTACGACGCACCGATGAGCGGGCTGAGGACGAGCGGCACGCCCCCCGCCGCGCTCACCGAGCGGAGGTATGCCGAGTTGAGGCCGGTCCGCTCCGCGCCATCCCAGGTGCGCACGACCCCGCCGAGCGCGATGCGGGGCGTTCTCACCGGATGATCGAGTCCGGAAAGAGAGAAGGGCAGTTCGGGTCGGTGATCCTCGCGGGATCGACCTGAACGCCGATCAACGGGACGGAGCCGCCCACCAGCGATACCTCGCCCAACTTCGGGGCACCGGGGATCGGATCGCCCTCGTACACCATGACGCCCATCACCCGATCCCGGGTGTCGACGACCAGCACGCCGAACCCCGGCTTGACGGTGGCCGGCAGGTTGCCCTCTACCCCCACGACGAGCAGGGAATCGGTTCTCCCGACCACCGCGGGGAGCGCGCCATCGGCCGCGATACGCGCGACGGTCCGCTCGGGCAGGGAGCCCGGGGGCTCGGCGAGCGTCTGATTGGGGATGGTGAACTGCTCGAGGAGCGTGGTGGCCGCGGCCAGCGCCGCCAGGCCGCAAGTCGGCGGCACTCCGCCGGCGGGACGATCGCACCCCGCCGTGAGAACGAGGACTGAAGCGAGCCAGGCCCGGTGCGGCATGCCCCAAAGATATCCTGGCGGAACGACGAGATGTAGATGGGAGAACGCCGCGAAGCGGCGGCCGGTCCGCGATGGGCCCGACCGCGCGCGGCTTGCGTTACGGCGTAGGGGCGGTGTCCGTGCTGGCGCTGGTGGTGTCGGTCAGGGCCGTGTCCATCGCGCCAGGGGCCGGAGCGGTGTCGGCCGTCATGCCGGGGCTGCCGGTCTCCGTGCCGGCCCCGCCCGCGGTGCCTGCGCCGCCGCCGGCGCCTCCTCCACACGCGGCCAGCACAACGGCCGTCATGGAGCCGAGAATCCAGGTTGTATGCTTCATGTGAATGTCCCTTTCCACGGCGGAGCCCCGCGGGTCACCGCTCGGGGTTGAGTGTGCGACACTTCGTTGGCCTGCAGCTTCACGACTTCCTGTCGGCAAACGCTAAGCCTGGCCCGGTCCCGCCGACGTGATGCACGTCACTCCGCCCCTTGCCCGTCCCCGAGGCACTCCAGGGAACCCTTCAGGTTTTGCCGGGCAGCGGCCTCGTAGAGTGTCCTGAAGTGGTCGGAGCGGTAGAGTGGCTCCCGGGCCAGGAAGCGCGCCAGGACCGAGGCCCGGCCCATCCGGTAGAGCGGCTCGGCGACCCAGTCGTACTCGGCACGGATCCGTCTCTCGTACTCCGCGAACTCCGCTGGAGGCCGGCCGAGGATGGACAGGTCCACGTCGCACACCAGCGCGGCCACGGGATCCTCCGCGGGCCGGGCGTGATCGGTCAGACGAATGAGGCGCGCGACCTCATGAGACCGGGCCTCGGGGGCGCCCGCCCGGATCAGGGCGGTGGCGGCCCACTCCGCGCTCCGCGCCTCGTTGTCGGCGGCGCGAGGCGCGTGGACCGCATCATGAAACCAGAGCGCGGTCTCCGCGAGGTCGCGGTCGGGCCCGGTCGCCGGAGCGGCGTCGAGTTGCGCCAGACAGTCCCGGAGATGGTCCACACCGTGGTAGTGGCGGTGCGGCTCCCCGTAGGCCTCTAGCACGGCCTCGAAGACGGGGCCCCCGCCGTCCACCGCGCCCATCCGTCTCCAGAGATTGCCGAACCGCTCGCGGAGCGGCGTGCTCATCCGGCGAGGAACCAGTCTGCCATCGGCCGCCGCGCGAGGCGCCACCCGGACAGCCGGTCCAGCATGGGCAGCGCGACGGCCCGCGCGGACGGCCGCCGCAGAAAGGCGGCGAACCGGTCGTGCCGACGCTTGATGCGCAGCCAGCGTGCGACACGGAGGGGTGGGTGCGCCGGATCGATGATCCTGCGGGCAACTTCCTCACCGGTGAGCAGCGCGGAGTAGATCCCCTCCGCCGTCAGCGCCGAGGGAACGCCCGCGGCGTCTCCCGCGAGGTGGACGCCGCCGGCGAAGTGCAGGCCGCGAAAATCCACTTCCAGTGTGGCGCCCTCGAGCGGCTCGCCGTGGCGGGGAAGCCGCATGCTCTCGAGGCGCGCGTCGAGGTAGGCCCGCAGCGCGGCCGGCCGGACCACGTGCTTCGAGGCAACCGCCCCGACCGAGGTGTAATCCTCGTGAGGGAAGACCCAGAAGTAGCCGCCACCGAGGCCGGGGTCGCACTCCACGCGGAGCGGCTCGAGACGCACGCCCTGAAGGTTGTACTCCGCCGCGAAGTAGACTCGGGGCGAGGGAAGTCCGAGCGCCCGGCGGACGGCGGAGTCGGAGCCGTCGGCGCCGATGAGGTGCCTCCAACCGAGGCGAATGCCACCGACGACCGCGGTCCGGCCCGCCAGATCCAGCTCGCGAACCGGGCACCCGGCTCGCACCTCCGCCCCGGCCGCACGCGTCCAGGCGGTCTGGTACCGGCCGAGCTCACGGCGGGAAAGGGTGACGACGGTAGTGCTGTCCGGGTGGAGCGTGACCGGGTGTCCCGGCGCGAAGGCCACCCGTCCCACCTGCGCGAGCCCGGCAGCTTCCGGGAGGCCGAGGCCGCGGAGGAGCGCGACCGTCTTGGGCGTGAGCCCACCCGCGCAGGTCTTCGGGCCGATCTCGGGGCGGGTCTCGGCCACCAGGGCCTCACGTCCGTCGTCCGCGAGCACCTGGCCCGCGCGAAGGCCGGCAGGGCCCGCACCGACGATCAGGTGCTCGACCGTCTCCATGC
>CAYPAE010000115.1:0-6641 GCA_964408595.1 uncultured Gemmatimonadaceae bacterium
GACGAACTCCAGATCGAGCGGCCCGGGATAGCTCCGGGCGACCGCCTCCAGCATCGGTTTGTGCGGATTGGTGATGATGATCGCTCGCAGCAGCCCGGCCTCGGCGGCCTCGTCCAGGGTCCAGTGCAGGACCGGCCGCAAGGCGACTGGCAGCATCTCCTTCGGCAGCCAGCGGGTGATCGGATGGAGGCGGGTACCGAGACCCCCACATGGAATGACCGCGGTATCCAGCATGTCAGCGGATGTACTTGGCGACGAGTATCTTGTACGCCAGGCGCCGCAGGTCCCGGCCTCCTCCCAGCGAAAGGAGCAAGGTGTCCGAAACTAGTCCTCGCCAGAAGGGGGATCAAGGCCGGCTCCGCTGGACGACGGCCGACCTGCTGAGCGTCGTGCGCATCCCGCTGGCGGTGGCCTTTCCGTTGGTGTCGACCGGGTGGCGGATGGTCATCCTGGCGATCGCGGCGGCGACCGACCTGCTCGACGGACCCCTCGCCCGCCGGTTCGGCGCGTCGGCGCTGGGGAGCGTGATCGACCCGGTGGCGGACAAGCTCTTCATGGCATCGGCCTTCGGCGTGGTGGCGGTCTCCGGCCGGCTGGCGCCGCTCGAGATCGTGGGCGTCCTGCTGCGGGACATCGTGGCGACCGTCGCCTTCGTGGCCACGGTCTTCTCCCACCGGCCGCGCGCGATCCCCGCCCGGGCCGGCGGCAAGGCGGTGACGGTGGCTCAGGTCCTCACGCTGGTCGCGTTCCTCACCGGCTCGGCGCTGCTCCAGCCGATGGCATGGGCGACGACGGCGATCGCGATCTACGCGATCTGGGACTATTACCGGGTGGCACCGGCCGCCGAGCGGCGGGTGGGAGGGACGGAGGGATGACCGCGGAGACGAAGCGGATCACTTTGGCGTGGGAGCGGGGGCTGGTGTTTCGCGGCGGGGCTCCGGGCGGTCCGGAGGTGGTGATCGACGGCGACAACACCGCAGGACCCGGCCCGATGCTCACCCTGCTCCTCGCGGCCGCCGCGTGCAGCGGCTCCGACGTCGTCGTCATCCTGGAGAAAATGCGGATCGCGCTGCGGGAGCTCCGGATCGAGGTCAGCGGGGTACGTCGGGAGCAGGAGCCGAGACGCTACACCGCCATTCATTTCGACTTCCACCTCGCCGCAGACGGCCTGGACGAGACCCGCGCCCGCCGGGCCATCGACCTGTCGCTGGAGAAATACTGCTCCGTCGTCGCCTCGCTCGCGTCCGACCTCAAGCCCACCTATGGCCTTACGCTGGCTTAGCGCGGTGGCGGCACTCGCCGCCGCCACACCGGCCGGCGCTCAGCAGGTCAAGGAACTAGGCATCCACGCCACCGGCACTCTGTCGGATCCGGCGCTCGCCGTCGGCGGGGTCTATGGCGCCTGGCGGCCGTCGTCGCGGGGCAGGATCTCCGCCGCGCTGGGCGTCGGCGGCTCGGATGGGGACACGGCGTGGCGGGGCGAGCTGTTGGGCCACTTTCTCCTCGCCCCTGGAAGGAAGCACGGCCCCGGGGTCTACCTGGCGGGCGGACTGGCGGTGGTCGGGGGGCGGGCCGACCGCGGGTATCTGGTGCTCGCGTTCGGGATCGAGGATCGACCCGGCGGGTCCTCGGGCTGGTTCGCCGAAGCGGGGGTGGGGGGTGGAGCTCGCCTCGCGGTGGGATACCGATGGCGATGGTTCCCCGACTGGTGGCGGCTGGTGCCATGAAAAAGCGCCCCGGGGCGATCTGCCCCAGGGCGCTGCGTCCTTGCGCCAGGACTCAGGCGGCGCCCGTCGCTGCGGTCTCGGCCTTCCGCTGGACCGGCTGGCTGAAGCGCTCGCCCAAGACGCGAAGCTGCTCCAGCTCTTCCTTGCTCAGGTCCTCGTACCGGTCGACCAGATACAGCATGGTGTCGTCGAACCAGTCCTTCTGATGCTCCGGAAGGGCGTCGATCACGCCGCAGCGGAGGATGTGACTGAACATCTCGTCACGGGCCTGGGAAAATGACACCGCTTCGGAGTCGCGCCGGAGATTCTTCGCCTTCATCTACCTTCCTTCTCGCGGCTGGTTTGCCGCGGGTTCGAGGGTTGGGGTCAGACTCAATATAAACGGATTGCACCTTTTGGTGCAAAGGGTCGGTTCGCCCCAATTCCGGGACCTCGAACCCCCTCTTCGACGCCAATTTCGGGTCTCGGCCGTCCCGGGACCGTGACGCCTCCCACCCTGGCCCTCCTATTATCATTACCCCAGCATGCCAGACCACGACGAAGTGTACGATGACGCCCGGGCGGACCGGCTGGCGGCTCTCCTCCGAGGGCTGGCCCAGCGGATCCAGGAGCTCGACCAGGCGGGCCAGTTGTTGCGCGGGGCGCCGGAGCTCCTCCGCCTGATGGGCGACGCGCGGAGCGAGCTGTTCCACTACGAGGTCCGCAGCACCTACGATTCCCCCGAGGTGGCGGACAACCGCCGCATCGTGGAGGACGCCCAGCGGCAGGACCCCTATTCCCATGACGATCCGGAGGAAGACGAGCCATGGCGGCGACGCCCGTCGGAATGAAGCGCTTTTACGCCATCCTCGTCGGCGTCGCCGTCCTGGGACTCGGCGCCCTGGGCTTCCTCCTGTCTCGGCCGCGCGTGGCGAGCATCCCGGCCAACGTGACGATCCAGCCGTCGGACACCGCGGGCTTCCGCGGCTACATCAAGGGCTCGGAGAGCGCGCCGGTGGAGATCACCGAGTACGCCGACTATCAGTGCCCCTTCTGCCAGACCTTCGCGACGCTGCAGATGCCGACCATCGAGGAGCGACTGATCACGACCGGCAAGTTGCGCTGGCGCTATCGCGATTTCCCGCTGCAGCAGCACCAGTTCGCCCGGCTGGCGGCCCACTCCGCGGCCTGCGCGGACGAGCAGGGCAAGTACTGGGAGCAGCACGATCGCATCTACGAGGGCCAGGGCGAGTGGGCCGCGGCCCGGGACGCCGGCGATCACTTCCGGAACTACGCGCGCGCCGTCGGTCTGGATGTCGCGCGCTACGACGAGTGCATGGAGTCGGGCAAGTACGCCGGCAGGATTCAGGCCAGCCAGGAGGAGGGCGCCAGGGCAGGAGTCGCCTCCACGCCGACGCTGCTCGTGGGGGATCGTCTCTACCAGGGGCGGATCGATTCCGACGCGATCCGGCGCCTGGTGGATTCACTGACCCCTTCGACTCCATGAGCCACGAGGGGGGCGGGGCCGCGCGGCGCGGGAACGGCTGAGTGTCGTCCGGCACCTCTAAAGCGCCGCCGACCGGCAAGGCGCTGGCGGCGCTCGCCTTCACCACCCTGGGTGTGGTCTACGGCGACATCGGGACCAGCCCGCTCTACACCATCAAGGAATGCTTCAGCGGCCACCACAGCATCCCGGCCTCTCCGGAGAATGTGATCGGCGTCGCCTCGCTGATCTTCTGGTCGATCAATTTCATCGTCTCCTTCAAATACGTCTCCTTCGTCCTCCGAGCCGACAACCGGGGTGAAGGCGGCATCTTCGCGCTGCTCGCGGTAGTGCGGCCGCTCACCCGGGCCGACGGGGCCCGGACGGTACTCATCACGCTCGGGCTCTTCGGCGCCGCGCTGCTCTACGGTGACGGGGTGATCACGCCGGCGATCTCGGTGCTGGGCGCGGTCGAGGGCCTCGCCGTCGCCGCCCCGGCGCTCGAGCGTTGGATCTGGCCGCTTGCCGCGCTCATCCTCACCGCGGTGTTCGCCCTCCAGAAGCGAGGGACCGCGCGGATCGGCCGCATGTTCGGGCCGGTGATGGCGACCTGGTTCGTCTCGATCGCGCTGCTTGGTATCCGGGGGATCATGATGGCCCCCGAGGTGTTGCAGGCCGTCAGCCCCTGGTATGCGGTGGACTTCTTCATGCGGGACGGGGTTCAGGGCTTCCTCATCCTGGGATCGGTGGTGCTCGCCGTCACCGGGGCGGAGGCGCTGTATGCCGACATGGGCCACTTCGGCCGGCGGCCGATCCGGGTGACCTGGTTCGTGATGGTGCTCCCCTGCCTGCTGCTCAACTACTTCGGCCAGTCGGCCCTGATGCTGGCCAGCCCCCAGGCGAGAGCCAATCCGTTCTTTTCCCTGGTGCCGTCATGGGGTCTGTACCCGATGATCGGGATCGCGACGGCCGCCGCGATCGTGGCCTCGCAGGCGCTGATCTCGGGCGCCTTCTCGCTGACGCGTCAGGCGGTCCAGCTGGGCTACATCCCGCGGGTGACGATCATCCATACCTCCAGCAGCCAGATCGGCCAGATCTACATCCCCGAGGTCAACTGGGCGCTCCTGCTCGGCTGCCTGTTCCTGGTGGTGGGATATCAAAGCTCGAGCGACCTCGCCGCTGCCTACGGAATCGCCGTGACCGGCACCATGCTCGCCACGACCTTCCTCTTCCACACCGTCCTCTGCGACCGCTGGCAATGGCCCCGCTGGCGCGCGCGGGCGCTCACCTCGTTGTTCCTGGCGGTGGATCTCGCCTTCTTCAGCGCGAACCTGATCAAGCTGCAGGAGGGCGGCTGGTTCCCCATCCTCGTCGGCATCGGCGTGTACCTGCTGATGACGACGTGGAACCGGGGCCGCGCCCGGCTCCAGGCGATCGTCCGGGAGAACACGCTCCAGATGGACCTCTTCCTGTCGGACGTCGCCCGGCGAAAGCCGCCGCGGGTGCCCGGCACCGCGGTCTTCCTCACCTCGGACACCAGCGGCGCGCCGCCGGTGCTGCTGCACCACCTCAAGCACAACAAGGTGCTGCACGAAAGGGTCATCCTCATGTCGGTGGTGACCGAGGAGATCCCGCTGGTGGACGAGGAGGAGCGGGCGGAGTGCCGCGAGTTGGGCGAAGGGTTCTTGCAGGTGATCGCCCACTACGGCTTCATGGAATCCCCCGACATTCCGCTGGCCCTGGCCGAGCTCGGGAAGGCCACCGGCGCCGTGAGGATCAAGGCGCTGGAGACCAGCTTCTACCTCGGCCGGGAGACGCTGATCGCTACCCGCAACACTCCGGCTCGTGCGCCGGCATCCGACACCATCGGCCGGATGTCGATGTGGCGGAAACGGCTCTTCATCCTCATGACCAGGAACGCGCGTTCGGCCACCGCGTTCTTCGGTCTCCCACCGAATCGCGTGGTCGAGCTGGGCGCGCAGATCCAGTTCTAGCGGGGCAGCGGGGCGGCGGGGCAGTCAAGCACACCGGCGGATTTCGATCGCCGGAGCGAGCTGCCCCGCTGCCCCGCCGCCCCGCTGCCCCGCCTGATCTATCGCCACCACGTCCTTTGCGGTAGAATCTCGCGGAGTGCACCGCAAGGGGTCGCACTCGCGGGGTGAGGGCCTGTTGTAAGTGATTTTTTACGTTCGGGTTACCGCCCCTGGCACCGGACTCGCCTTTCCCTGGACTCAGCCGCGACACTACCGTCCGGCGAGGCGTCGATCCGCCCGATAAGAGCACACCCGGAGTGATCCGGGGCCGCAAAACTAGAGGTCTCATCTGACGACGGTGAGATAGCTCGGTGCCGAAGGAGGATGGATGAAAACCCCGCGGGAGGTGGAGCGCGGCTTGTCCGCGCCCGATACACTCGGGTTGGAATCCCGAGTCGAAGTCCGCAAGGCAGCGATCCAGCTGCTGGAGGACATGCCGGAAGGGACCGGACGGCTGGTCCTCGATCTCGGCCACACCCGGCACGTGGACTCCGCCGGACTCGGCGCGCTCATGCTGATCCAGCGAAGCGCCGCCGAGCGCCGCCAGGTGGTCGTCCTCCGCAATCCGAGCGAGGAGATCCGTTTCCTCCTCGTCCTCACCAAGCTCTCCGACCTCTTTCAGATCGAGCTGGGCGATGACTGAGCGAGCGCCCGCACCATCGGGGCGCGCGGCTATGGACGCGTCCCCCCCGATCCATTAGTGTATCCCCCTGGCGTCTCTCTCCTTAACCGCGGTGCCCCCCGGCACCGGTTCGCGGGGTGCGAGGCATGACCCAGGCGACCCGCCGCCGGCGGGTACTCATCGTGGAGGACGAGCCGGCGTTGCGGCTCAGTTACGACCGAGCCTTCCGGCCGAGGTATGATTTGGTGTTCGCGACCAACGGGGCCGAGGCGCTGGAGCAGTTGGAGCAGCATCGCCCGGACGTCGCCGTGCTCGACATGCGCCTGCCCGATACCGACGGCATCGAGCTGCTGCGTCGTATTCGGGTGTCGTATCCGGACCTGCCCGTCATCATCACGACCGCCTACCTGAGCATCGAGCCGCAGCTCAAGGTGCTCGACCTTCCGCACTCGGGATACATCGTCAAACCCTTTCGTCTCGACGAGCTCGGCGCCCGCATCGATGCCGTCCTCTGACGGCGCCGAGGGCTCCGCGCTCCTCGAGGCGCGCGGACTCCGGCGGTCGTTCGGCGGGCTGCGGGTGTTGCGTGGAGTGGATCTGACCCTCCGCGCCGGTGAGGCGATGGTGGTCGCCGGGCCCAACGGCGCCGGCAAGACCACGCTGCTCCGCCTCCTCGCCGGACTCATCCGCCCCGAGGCGGGCGAGGTCCGCGTCCTCGGACGACCGGTCCGGGGCGACGGCGAGGAGGGACGGCGCGCGGTCGGCCTGGTGTCGCACCAGTCGCTGCTCTACGACGA
>CAYPAE010000116.1:0-1288 GCA_964408595.1 uncultured Gemmatimonadaceae bacterium
CCGGAGTGGATCCAGCAGCGGGTCGAAGAAGGCCTCCGGTAAGAAGATGTGCCCGAACTCCCCCGCTTCGAGCGTTCGGTCAGCCCGCCCAGGAGCCTGAGCTCGGTGGCGCGCTCCCGCCGCAGCTCCTCGATCGCCTCGGCGTACCGTCCTCCCGCAAGCAACACCAGGCCCAGGTTCAAGCTGCCGTGCCGGTAATTGGGATCGAGAGCGAGCGTCCGTAGATCCAGCCCAGCTCTGCCACCCGGTAGTCGATGTCAGGCATGCGAAGATGGTCGGTGCATTTCCATAGCCGGGCCTTTGTCATCCTGAGCGAAGCGCAGGAGCCAGAGCGCCGTTTCCGCTCCTTCGCTTCGCTCAGGATGACAAACTAAGGCGCAGGGTGCCGGAGCGTTGGCCCGCCGGGCGAAGAAGCGCCTGCAATCCCGGAGGAACGCTGGCCGAACGTGTGCCGACTAGCATGGGGCTCACACCTCACCAGGGAGTGTCCCATGCCTCATCTATCCAAGATCATCTGGGCGGCAGGTGCCGCGCTTGCGCTCGCCGGATGCGCCGACCACCCCACTGCGCCAGAGGCGCCCGTCGCCGGCACCTCGCCGGCGGGTCCGAGTGCCGTAACGGCCTCGAGAGTAGGTTCCAGCGTCGCCTGGAACGGAACCGCACGCGGCTTGCTGACAGCGCAAGCCGCGAACCCGTTCGTTCAGGTGCGGGTGCTGACCTATCTCTCGCTGGCGCAGTACAATGCCATCATCGCCGCCGAGGACTCGAAGATGCCGGGACCGCATCCATCAGCCGCAGGTGCTGCCGCGGGCGCGTCAGTGGTCGTGTTGAAGGACTTCTTCCCGGACCAGGCCGAGTCTCTCGAAGACCAGATTGCCGCACAGGCAGGGGAGAAGCAGGCCTTCGCAGCGGGCGAAGCTATCGGCAGGGCGGTCGGTGAAGAGGTGGTCGCCTATGCCCATAGCGACAACACCGGCGTGCTGCCTCCCCCGCCGGTGCCAGTCGGGCCAGGATTCTGGACCAGCACTGCGCCCATCCCTGGGCTCTTCGGCACCCGCCCTCTGGCGCTGACGTCCCCCGATCAGTTCCGACCGCCCCCTGCCCCCGCGTTCGGGTCCCGCGCGTTCCTGAACGCCCTTGCCAGGATCCGGCTCCTGTCACTTTCGACTTCTGTTTTACCGACTTGGATAGGCACACGGCGGCCGTGCGGATGACGATCCCCACCGACGGGTAGGACGCGGTCGAGTGCTACATGCCGGCGGTGCAGATCGTGGACGACCGCTACGTC
>CAYPAE010000116.1:1298-6639 GCA_964408595.1 uncultured Gemmatimonadaceae bacterium
TGCCGCGCATATCCTCGCGCTCGCCAACATGGCCGGCTTCGACGCCCTGATCGGCTGCTGGGACGCCAAGTTCACCTATTGGTACATCCGGCCCTCGCAGGCCGACCCGGCGATCACGCTTCCGATCGGGCTGCCCAATCATCCGTCGTTTCCGAGCGCTCACTCTTGTGTAACCGCCGCGTACTCCGAGATACTCGGACATTTCTTTCGGGATGAGCGGCCGCGCCTCGCGGCGAACGTCACGGCGGCGGGGCGGTCCCGGATGTTTGCCGGGATCCACTACCGGTTCGACATTGTGGCCGCCGAGTACGTGCTCGCTACCGATGTGACCGGCCACGAGCCGATTCCGCTCGACTGAGGGGGAGATCGAGGACAACGCCCAGCGCGAGGAGTGCTGGGCGTTTGTCTTGGAGCTTGCCCTCGGCTCGCGCCCGGATCCGCCGGGGCAAGAGCAGGTCGTGCCGCCTGGCTAAAGCTCGTATTGCGCCGCACATTTCGGAACGCGAGTTCCGGCCCGAGGGCTACGTGGCCGAACCCACTCCCTCACACATCCAGAAGGATTCGCCTTGCACTAGCGGACGGCGGCAGGAGCGGCCTGAGGGCAGGAGACACCTGTGACGGCTACCATCCCGAGCTCTGCACCGGCTCCGAGTAGCAGCGAGATCGCCGCGCTCGCGGCCCGGCTGCGGGGCCCGCTCCTGCGGCGGGGCGATCCAGGGTACGACGAGGCACGCGCCGTCTGGAACGGCATGATCGATCGCCGGCCGGCGCTCGTGGTCCGCTGTCTCGGGACGGCGGACGTCGTGGCCTGCGTCGAGTTCGCGCGGGCCAGCGGCCTCACGCTGTCGGTGAAGGGCGGCGGGCACAACATCTCCGGGCTCGCCGTGTGCGACGGCGGGCTCCTGCTCGACATGTCGCTGATGCGCGGTGTGTGGGTCGATCCGGCGACGCGCACCGCGCGGGCTCAGTCAGGCTGCCTGCTCGGCGATGTGGACCGGGAGACCCAGCTGCACGGGCTCGCCGCCCCACTCGGCTTCGTCTCCACCACGGGGATCGCCGGGCTGACGCTGGGCGGCGGGTTCGGCTATCTCACCCGACGACACGGCTGGACCAGCGACGGTGTGCAATCCGTGGAGATCGTGACGGCCGACGCCCGGGTCGTGCGCGCGAGCGAGCGCGCCGATTCGGAGTTGCTCTGGGCGCTCCGCGGTGGTGGAGGAAACTTCGGTGTCGCGACGGCATTCGAGTACCGGGTGCATCCGGTCGGACCCGAGATCACGGCGGGCGCCATCGCGTGGCGGGAGCGCGATGCGCCGGAGATCCTCGAGCTCTACCGCGGCTTCATGGCGGCTGCACCCCTGGAGCTGACCTGCATCGCGGTGCTGCGGCGCGCCCCGCCGGCGCCATGGCTTCCGCCGGCGATCCACGGGCAGCCGATCGTCGCGCTGTTCGCGTGCCACATCGGGCCCGCTGAGGAGGGAGCGAAGCAGCTCGCCCCGATCAAGCGCCACGGGTCGCCGGTCGGCGACATCATTCAGCCCCGGCCGTACCTGTCTCAGCAGAGCCTGCTCGACGCCACTCAGCCGAAGGGGCGACGCTATTACTGGAAGTCGGAGTACCTGGCTACTCTGGACCAGCAGCTGCTCGATTTGGCGATGGAGCAGGCGCAGCAGATGCCGTCGCCACACTCGTCCATCGTGCTATTTTCCGATTGGTGGCACGCTCGATCGCCTGCCGGCCGACCACTCGGCCGTGGGCAATCGGGACGCGGCCTGGGTGCTCAACATCATGGCCTCGTGGGACGACCCGGCCCAGGACGCTCCGAACATCGAGTGGGCGCGCACCGCCTGGCAGCGGATGCGTTCGTTCTCCACCGGCGGGACGTACATCAACTTTCTGACGGAGGAGGAGGGCGATCCGCGGATTCGAGCCGCCTATGGGGGGAACTACGACCGGTTGGTGTCGATCAAGCGTACCTGGGATCCGGACAACCTCTTCCGCGCCAACAAGAACATCGTGCCGCCTCCGCCTTCTGGACATCCTTCGTCGAGCCCTCCTGATCAGTGAGGTCGATGGCCAGCATCGCCAGTCCCGCCTGCTGGTGAGCCTGGTACCCGCTGATGATCAGCCATTACCTCCTATTCGACGCTATTCTCGGAGCTCCGCCTAACTGCCGCAAAGCTGGCAGGCAGCTTATGCGGAGTGGTTAGGCGGCTTGCAACCAGCATCATTCGCCCTTGAGAGGACCCACGTCTGCGCGTCGCCCGTGCACCACGGCGAGGACCTGGACCTGGTCAGCCTGAACCCGATAGATCACACGGTACGGCCATTCGATAACCTCGCGCAGCGCCGGGTCAAACCGCTCGGGGACTTGGCGGCCGGACAACGGGAACTCGCCCAGCTGCTGACCGCGGGCGAATATCCGCTCAAGGAGACGGTCCGCATACACTGGCGAGGTTTGGGAGATGTAGTCCCGGATCGCGGCGAGCTGGGCGAGAGCGGCTTCAGTCCAGAGGACCGGCGTCACGACGCCGGACGGCGCAGGCGGCGCACAGCCTCCTCATGTGGCACCAGGCGGCCGGCATCGGCATCCTGCAGGCCAGCGTCAATGGCCGCGCGGACATAGATCTGGTACATCAGATCCTCCCACGATGCATCGTCAGGCAGACGGTCCACCAGCTCGTGGGCAGCAGGTTTCAGGGACTCGGCGTCGGCCATGGGACGTCCTTGGCTGCGGGTACCAGAAATATGGGCATGCCCTTGGCCACGGGCTACTATCGCGCGGGCAAGCCGCAGGCCGACCCCCGCGGCCTTTCTATCGGATGCTCGATCCCGTCAACGGGGACATTGATGACCGGCACGGGCGCCGCTGACCGCTCTGCGGCCGCGGCTCGACCCAAGGCCAGCCCTTGACAGCCATGTCTGATCCGCTGGAGGTCCGCCTCCTCGGCGGGTTCAGCCTGTCGACACCGTCGGGTGGGGCGATCATCTTGCCCGGCATCCGGCAACGCGCACTCCTAGCCTATCTCCTGCTGCACCGTGACCGGCCGGTCGATCGGCGGCATCTCGCCTTCCTGCTCTGGCCCGACTCGACCGAGCCGCAGGCCCTCACCAACCTCCGGCAACTGATTCACGACGTGCGCGCCGCGATCCCCGACGCGGACCGCTTCATCGAAGCGGGCCGCCAACTGGTCCGGTGGGTCCCCGACGCGCCGTTCGTGCTGGACGTGGACCGGTTCGAAGCCGCCGTCGGCCCCGTCCTGCAGCAGGGGTCGGCCCTCGGTCCCCAGGCGAGCATCACGGCCCTCGCTGGCGGCATCGCGCTCTACACCGGCGATCTGTTGCCGGAGTGCTACGACGAGTGGATCGAGCCCGTTCGGCGCCGGCTGCACCAGCTCCTGGTGGGCGCGCTGCGTCGCATGATCGCCCTGCTCGAGGAGCGCCGGGTTTTGCCGGCGGCCATCGGGCACGCGGAACGATTGCGGGGGCTCGAGCCGCTGGACGAGACCGTCACGCTCGCACTCATGCGCCTCCATGCCGCCCAGGGTCGGCGCGCGCTGGCGCTGGACGCCTTTGCGCGCACCGAGGCGCTGCTTCCGGGCCCAGCGCATTCGCTCGCTGTACCACCCGGAGATCGGCCTGGCGCGGTAGCCGATGAACACTCTGAGAGTGGAGGCAACCCAGATCACGAATCGAATGGCAGTTGTGCTCGGCGCCTGGGCCCTCGCCGGCCTGGCTGCCTGCGACGATCCCACCCGGCCCCCCGATCCACCTGCTACGTCTCCGGCCCCCGCGGCCGCGGCCGTGCAGCAGCAGTTCACCGTCCGCAATCTCGGCACGCTCGGTGGCACCGAGAGCTTCGCCGTCGGCATCAATGAGGCTGGCGAGGCGGTCGGCTCCGCCGACCTCCCTTCGGGGAACTTCCGAGCATTTATCTGGCGCGCAGGACAGGGCATGCGGAGCCTCGGCACGCTGGGCGGGTCTGAAAGCAGGGCCCGCGGCATCAACGACCGGGGCGAGGTCGTCGGCTTCAGCGAGATTCGCAATGGCGCTGTCCGAGCCTTCCTCTGGAGCAAGGCGCGTGGCATGCGAAGCCTGGGGACCTTGGGCGGTGAGAACAGTGAAGCCGATGCCATCAACAATCGGGGGGAAGTGGTCGGCTTGAGCGAGACTCGCAACGGCACTCCCCGAGCCTTCCTCTGGCGTCCAGGCCGCGGCATGCAGGGCTTGGGCCCGCTGCGCGCGTCCTGGGCCCACGACATCAACGACGCCACCCAGGTGGTCGGTGTCGTCGAGACCGCGGACGGGAATGACCATGCCTTCCTCTGGACTGCGGCGCGCGGGATGGAGGATCTCGGGACACTAGGCGGTCCGACCAGTGTGGCGTTCAGCATCAGCGAGACCGGAGTGGTCGTCGGCACCAGCTCGACCGCCGCGGGTCCGGACGAAGCGTTCCTGTGGACCCGGGGGGGCGGCATGCGGCGTCTGAGCACCCCAGGCGGCCACCCGAGCGCCAGCGCCAACGCCGTCAACACCCATCGCCGGGTCGTGGGCAACAATGCAGACTTTCTTCTGCCCTTCTTTTGGACCCCGAGCGGCGGTGTGAGGATTCTGCCCACGCTCGGAGGCGATCAAGGCCTGCCCAGAGACCTGAACGAGTTCGGCCAGATCGCGGGCGCGAGTGTAACCGCGGGCGGCGCGGTCCGCGCCGTGCTCTGGACCCCGACCGCGGCCCCGCTTGCCGCGGCACCCACGGACGAGGGCGCCGCACCAGAAGCTGCCGCGCCGTGACGCGAGGCGGCTCCGTGTGCTAATGAGCGTCGCGGAAGTTGGTTAACGAGGCTGTGTCATCCCGAGCGAACGCGAGGGATCTTGCCCGGGGATGGCTCGAGCTCGGCGCTCACACACCGCAGCACGCTCAGTTTCGAGTTTCCGGTTGACTGCTCGTTCTAGATGCGAGGCTCCGAAACCGGTGAGATGGACGATAGGAGGCAGCAGATGCGAATTCGCCTGATCATCCTCCTGGCTGCCGCGTTGATGCCGGCGGCGTGTGACGATAGTGCCGGCCCTTCGACGGATGGGACGCTGGTGGTGACGACGTCCACCGGGGGAAGCGACCCGGACCAGGATGGCTACCAGCTCATGGTCGAGGGCGTTGCTTCCCTGCCCCTCGATCCCACCGGAAGGTCCGTGATCGACCTGCCGGCCGGGCCATACACCCTGCGGCTGCTCAGCATGGCCGAGCAGTGCTCGGTCTCCCCGGAAACGCCGCTCGACGTGGAGGTCGCCTCGCGGGACACGATCTCGGTGGCGTTCGAGGTCACCTGTACGCTGACCGGGG
>CAYPAE010000117.1:0-6177 GCA_964408595.1 uncultured Gemmatimonadaceae bacterium
CTCACAAGATAGCCAGCGGCTCCGGGCAGGGTCAAGGGGATCCTCGGACGCTACCGGAACTCGACCAGCACCTGCCCCTTCTCGACCGCCTCGCCTGGTTGGGCCCTCACCGCACCCACGGTCCCGGCCGCCGTGGCCCTGAGCTCGTTCTCCATCTTCATGGCCTCGAGCACGACGAGTCCCGCCCCCACCTCTACCTCCTGCCCGGCCTCGACCAGGATGCGCACGACCAGACCGGGCATCGGGGCCCGCAGAATGGCGGGACCCCGCTGCCGCTCCGCGCCGGCGGTGAGGCTCCGGATGTGCCGGGTCCGCTCGTCCACCACTTCCGCCTCCCAGCGGTCCCCACCGAGCCCGAGGCTCCACTGGCCCCGCCCAGCACTCCGCATGGTGAGGACGGTGGGACGGCCTTCGATCAGGAGCTGACGGACTGGGGTACCGGGGATCGCCCGGAGGGAGGCGGTGCGAGTCGAGCCGCCGACGGTCACCAGGTCGCCGTCCACCTCGACCTCGATCTCGCGGCCGGCGACGCTCACGATGTACTTCACGACGGGCGGTCCAGCACGGCGACGGTCTCGACGTGCGCGGTCTGCGGGAAGAGGTCGAAGGCGACGGCGGTCACCAGCCGCAAGCTCGGCATCCGGGTCAGGTCGCGAGCCAGCGTCGCCGGATCGCAGGAGATGTACACGATCCGGTTCGGCGCGATGCGCTCCAGCTCCCCCGCCACTCGCTGGTCCATCCCGGTGCGCGGCGGGTTGGTGATCACCAGGCCCGGGCGGCGGAGCCGGCCCAGCATCCGCTCCACCCGTCCCACGTGTCGCTCGGCGGCCGGCCCTCGGGCTTCGGCCTCCGCCACGGCCCGGGGGTCGGACTCGACGCTCTCCACCGAGGCGCCCGCGAGGACGAGCGCGGAGGTCGTCTCGCCGATCCCGGCGTAGAGGTCCCACACGTGCTGCCCTTCCACCTCACCCAGTGCGGCGAGTGCGAAGGCGCGGACCTTGTCGCCCATCGCGGGGTGCACCTGCTCGAACACCGTCGCCGGAAACGGGCCCGCCGCGCCGCCCACGGCCTCGGCCTCACCGCCCTCGGGCTGGAGCCAGATGGTTGCCCTCGTTCCCCGGATCGCCAGCTCGCGGTGGAGCGCGTCGGCCCCGCCCCAGCGCACCGTCCCGCCCGTCACCAATAGCAGGTGAAGCCCGCCGCCGCGGTCGAGGCGCAGCACGATCTGCCGGAGCGCGGCCGGGAGGAGCTCGCGCAGCGCGCGGACCTCGGTCCAGAGGGACATCAGCTGGGACGTCGTGATGTGGCAGCGCACGAGATCGAAGACCCGGTCGGGCCGGTCGAGCGGGTGGAGCCCGATCCGCCGTCCGCCATCGTCCACGGCGAGCGTGATCTTGGTGCGGTACTCGTACTCCTGGTCGGCCGCAACGATCTCAGGATCGGGCACGTCGAGCTTGGCGATGCGGCGGAGCGCGTCGCCCACGAACCCGCCGCGCGCCTGGCGCTGCGCGGCGGCGTCGAGGTGCTGGAGCTGGCACCCGCCGCACTCCTCGTGCACGTAGTGGGGGCAGCGGGGCTCCACCCGGTCCGCCGAGGGCTCCAGCACTCTGCCGGATCGGCCGCGGGCGTACCGGCGGTGGGCGCGGAGCTGGGTGATCTCCACGAGGTCACCGGGCGCGGTGCGAGGCACGAAGACCGTCCGGCCGTCCTCCAGGCGCCCCACCCCGTCGCCCCCGGTGGCGAGCCGGAGGATGCGAACGGCGGTCACCGGAGCCCCTCGAGCCTCGCCCGGTTGAGCCAATGCGGGTTGGCGTGATCGCCGTCGGACACCGCCGGGCGCCGCATCGAGCGCGCCTCGTCCTCCGCGAGCGCGGCGGCGACGGCGATGGCAACCGCCTCATGCTCGGTCAGCGCCGGCGTGACGAGATCGGACCGCCGCTCCAGGAACTGGATGTCGATCCCGCCTTCCCTGAATTCCGCGTCCGCCATGAGCCGCCGGTGAAACCCCTGATTGGTGGCCACGCCTTCCACCACCAGCTCGTCGAGGGCGCGGGCCATCCGGTCAATCGCCTGGAGACGGTCCGGCGCCCACACGATGAGCTTCGCGAGCAGCGAGTCGTAGAACAGCGTCACCTCGTCCCCCGACTCGACGCCGCCGTCCCATCGGACGCCGGGACCCCCGGGAGGACGGAGGTGCTCGATCCGCCCGGTGGACGGGAGGAAGCCGTTCGCGGGGTCCTCGCTCGTGATCCGGCACTCGAGCGCCCATCCGCGCGGCTCGAGCCATCTCGGCGGAACCCGCATCGGCTCTCCCGCCGCGATGCGGAGCTGCTCCCGCACCAGGTCCACGCCGTAGACCAGCTCGGTGACCGGGTGCTCCACCTGAATCCGGGTGTTCATCTCGAGGAAGTAGAACGAGCGGTCGGCAGCGAGGAGGAACTCGCAGGTCCCCGCGCCGAGGTAGCCCACCACCTCGGCGGCGGCGACCGCCGCGGAGCCCATCCACTCACGCAGGTCGGCGTTCACTCCGGGCGAGGGCGCCTCCTCCACCAGCTTCTGGTGGCGCCGCTGGATCGAGCACTCGCGCTCACCGAGGTGAACGGTGCGCTCCCGGTCGGCGAGGATCTGGATCTCCACGTGTCGGGGGCGCTCGATCAACTTCTCGAGGTATACCCTCGCGTCACCGAACGCCTTCCGCGCCTCGGAGGCCGCCGTCTCCAGCGCGGGGCCGAGCTCCTCTGGCGCGCGCACTAACCGCATCCCCTTCCCTCCACCGCCGGCAGCGGCCTTCACCAGCACCGGGTATCCGAGCTGCCGCGCGAGCAGCCGGGCGGGCTCGAGCTCGGTGATCGGCTCGTGCCCGCCCGGCACCACGGGGACGCCCGCATCACGCATCCGCCGCCGCGCCTCGGTCTTGTCGCCCATCGCGCGGATGGCAGCGGCCGGCGGTCCCACGAAGACGAGCCCCGCCTCTACCACGGCCTCGGCGAACGCGGCCCGCTCGGCCAGAAACCCGTAGCCGGGATGAATCGCATCCGCGCCGGTGTCGAGCGCGGCCTGCACCAGCCGGTCGATGCGGAGATAGCTCTCGGATGGGGGCGCGGGGCCGATCTCGACCGCGCGATCGGCGGCGCGGACGTGCGCGGCGGCGCGATCGGCGGCCGAATAGACGGCCACCGCCTCGAGCCCTTCCTCATGACATGCCCGGATGACGCGGAGCGCGATCTCCCCGCGGTTGGCGACGAGCACCCGCTTCACGGCTGGCAGGCGGGCGGGGGCGTATCTCCGAAGAGGAGGAGGAGGCTGCTGCAGAGAAGCAGGTTGTGGGTCGCGGCGCGGTCGTAGACTCCGCGCACGTCCACCACCCAGGGGGACGGGTTCTGACGAACGGCCTTGAGCAGCTCGTTGACGCTGATCGCCTCGGGTCCCGGGGCCGCGGGACGGCTCACCCGCACGAGGCGGTAGGGAAGCCAGGCAAGCTCCGGGACCGCGGCGCTGTCGGTGCCAGGGCTGAGGCAGAGCGGCCGCCGGGGCGCCACGTCGCCGAGGGCCCGCTGCACCGGCAGCGCGGGATCCACGCCCATGGCCTGCGCCATGCGCAGCCGGTAGAGCGAGTCGGTGGCGTAAAGGTCGGGGCGGATCGGGAGAACGTCGAGGGAGGGTCGTTCCATGCTGCCGTACCAGACCGAGAGCGCCTCGAGCTCACTGCCGGTGAGGAGCACGCCCCCGGCCGGACACGAGGCGAGCAGATTCTCGCCGAGCTCGAGCACGAACGGTGGCATCCGCGGAGCTCGCTCCCGGCCCAAGGTCGTCCGTGCCGCGGCCCAGCCGACCTCCTCCACCACAACCAGGGCCCGCTCGACCTCCGCGATCCCCCGGAAGATCACTCCCGAGTCCACCGACAGCCGGATGGATTGCTCCAGCGCGGTCGCGGCGAAGTCGAGGTAGAGGAGACCGTCGGGCTCGCCCCGGTGCCCGCGGACGTGCCAGTCGCGGGCGTCGTAAAGGTAGAAGCGGCCGAGCTGCAGCCAGGCCCGGCCGTCGTCCGGCGCGGTGGCGAGATAGCGGCCGAGGAGATCGATGGCCATGTGGCGCTCGCCTTCGCGCTCGAGCGCGGCCGCGCGGGGCGCCACGTTGGGGTCGATGGCCCCTTGGGGGTAGAGCTGAACGACAGGCAGGAGCAACGACAAGAGCCCCGCTGCGACGGCGCGGCGGAGCCCCAGCGAATGGGTTGGCGGGGCGGCCTTCGATTGCCGGGAGAGCGCGTGCATGGACGTCTCAAGATGGTATGGCCGCTGGCCGTTGGCTAGGCCCGGCCGGGCGGCGCCCGGCCGGGCCAGCTATCAGCTATCAGAGGAGTTGGTCGGCCGCCGAGGTGCTCGCCAGCACCTCTGATGGCTGATAGCTCCGCTACAGCGGAATGTTCCCGTGCTTCTTGGGCGGGTTCCGGTCCCGCTTGGTCCGCAGCGTTCGCAGTGCGTCGATGAGCCGGGGGCGGGTGTCCCGCGGATCGATCACGTCGTCGATGTAGCCCCGCGCCGCCGCGGCGTAGGGATGGGCGAACTTGGAGGTGTACTCCTCGATCAGGCGCGCCGTCGCCGCCGCCGGGTCGCTCGCCTTGGCGATCTCCTCCTTGAACAGGATCTCGACCGCCCCCTTGGGGCCCATCACCGCGATTTCCGCCGATGGCCAGGCGAGGTTGAGGTCGCCCCGGATGTGCTTCGAGCTCATGACGTCGTAGGCCCCGCCGTAGGCTTTCCGGGTGATCACGGTGAGCTTGGGGACCGTCGCCTCGCAGTAGGCGTAGAGCAGCTTGGCCCCGTGCTTGATGATCCCCCCGTGCTCCTGGGTCACGCCCGGCAGGAAGCCCGGAACGTCTACGAAGGTGACGACCGGGAGGTTGAAGCAGTCACAGAACCGGATGAATCGCGCCGCCTTCAGCGAGGCGTTGATGTCGAGCACACCCGCCAGCACCGCGGGCTGGTTCGCCACCACGCCCACCGGCCGTCCGCCCAGCCGGGCGAACCCCGTGAGGATGTTGTCCGCGTAGCCCCGCTGCACCTCGAGGAACCCGCCGTCGTCGACCACTCGCGCCACGACCTCGTGCATGTCGTACGGCTTGTTCGGGCTGTCGGGAATGAGATCGAGCAGCGTCTCGTCGCGCCGGTCGGCCGGATCCTCGGTCGGGCGCTCGGGGGGATCGTCGAGGTTGTTGAGCGGAAGGAAGCCGAGCAGCCGGCGGATCGTCAGGAGGCACTCGGGCTCGGTGTCGTGAACGAAGTGCGCCACCCCCGAGGTCCCGCCGTGGACGTCCGCGCCGCCCAGCGCGTCGAACGAGACCTCCTCGTGGGTTACCGTCTTCACCACGTTGGGGCCGGTCACGAACATGTAGCTGAGCCCGCGCACCATGAAGATGAAGTCGGTGATCGCGGGGCTGTACACCGCGCCGCCGGCGCAGGGACCCAGAATCGCCGAGATCTGGGGGACCACGCCGGACGCCAGGGTGTTGCGCAGGAAGATGTCCGCGTAGCCGCCCAGCGACGCCACGCCCTCCTGGATTCGGGCCCCGCCCGAGTCGTCGAGCCCGACCAGGGGCGCGCCGTTCCGGACCGCGAGATCCATCACCTTGCAGATCTTCTCCGCGTGCGCCTCGGACAGCGACCCGCCGAAGACCGTGAAGTCCTGGGCAAAGACGTAGACCAAACGGCCCTCCACCCGCCCGTAGCCGGTGACCACACCGTCGCCCGGAACCACCTGCTGGTCGAGACCGAAGTCGGTCGAGCGGTGGGTGACGAACCGGTCGAGCTCGACGAAGCTGCCTTCGTCCAGCAACAGGTCGAGCCGCTCGCGCGCGGTGAGCTTGCCCTTCTTGTGCTGCTGGGCGATCCGCGCGGCGCCCCCGCCCTGTTCGGCGAGCGCCTGGCGGTGGTGCAGTTGGTCGAGCAGCTGCCGGGGGTCGGGCATGGCGGGAGAAGATACCGAGAACGGAGAGGCCGGAGAAGATGGAGGGGCCGGAGCGGTCGGGCGGCTCACGTCGCGAGTGCCCGGTACCGCCGCATGAACCGGCGGTCCAGGTGGCCCTTGAGCCGCCAGGCCCACCGGCTCCAGGAGACGAGTCCCCTGTAGTCGAGGAGCGCGCGGCCATCGCAAGTGTTGAGAATCGACAGGATGGTGCGC
>CAYPAE010000117.1:6187-6632 GCA_964408595.1 uncultured Gemmatimonadaceae bacterium
CGGCCGATACCTGGCCGGCGGGAGCCCGCGGGCAGCGGCGAGCAGGTTGCGCCAGAGGATCGGCGCTTCGCGGACCGCGTACACGCCCGCCTTCGGCGTGAACGGGTGGCTCGCGAGCGTGCCGCAGTCGCCGACCGCGAAGACCCGAGGGTCGCCGGTGCTGCGAAGGCTGTCGTCGATCCACAGGAAGCCGCGCGGGTCGGACGGCAGCCCGGACCCGGCGAGCACCGGCGCCCCCTCGGGACCGGTCAGCCAGATCGTCAGGTCGCTGGCCAGCACGCCGCCATCCTCGAGGTCCACCCGATCACCGACCACCGTCGCCGCCCCCGCGCCGAGCCGGCGGCGGATCCCCAGCGCGTCGAGCGCCTGCCCGGCACGCCGCTGGAAGCCCGGCCCGAAGCCGCCCAGGATCCGGTCACTGCGATCCACGAGCGTGATCTCCCGT
>CAYPAE010000118.1:0-6593 GCA_964408595.1 uncultured Gemmatimonadaceae bacterium
CAGGGGACATTTCTAATGGCGTAACAGCGGGGACATTTCTAATGGCGTTTGACACTACCCTGCCGTCCCGCTGCCCCGCTGCCCTGCTGCCGATTAGTTTTCCGCCGTCCGTTCCCCACCCCCGGGTCACGCGCTCGAAAGGAGCCTGGTCTGACCGCAGAGAGCATACGAACCCGGTCCTCGCCCTCCGACGGTGGCCTCTCCCTCCGCGACCCCGACATAGCCGACGCAGAGCTGGCCTGGCGCAGCATCAACGCCATCCGCGCGCTGTCCATGGACGCGGTCGAAGCGGCCCAGTCCGGGCATCCCGGGACTCCGATGGCGCTCGCCCCTGCCGCCTACGTCCTGTGGTCCCGCTTCCTGCGCCACAATCCCGCCAATCCGGCCTGGCTCGACCGCGACCGCTTCGTGCTCTCCTGCGGCCACGCGTCCATGCTGCTCTACTCGCTGCTCCACCTGAGCGGGTACGACCTGCCGCTGGAGGAGATCAAGGCGTTCAGGCAGTGGGGCTCGCGCACACCGGGCCATCCGGAGCGCGGCCACACGCCGGGCGTGGAGACGACCACGGGCCCGCTGGGACAGGGCGTGGCGAACGCGGTCGGGATGGCGATCGCCGAGCGATTTCTGGCCGAGCACTTCAACCGGCCCGGCCATCTCCTGGTGGACCACCGGGTGTGGGCGGTCGCCAGCGACGGTGATCTCATGGAAGGCGTCGCCAGCGAGGCGGCGTCGCTTGCCGGGCATCTCCGGCTCGCCAAGCTCACCGTGATCTACGACGACAACCACATCACGATCGACGGCGACACCGCGCTCACCTTCTCCGAGGACGTGCAGCGCCGGTTCGAGGCCTACGGATGGCACGTCGTCAGGGTGGGCGACGGCAACGACCTTCCGGGAATCGCCGCGGCACTCGATGCCGCCCGGGCCGAGACCGGCCGCCCGACGCTCGTGATCCTTCGGACCTACATCGCCGACCCCGCCCCCACCAAGCGCAACTCCGCCGACGCGCACGGCGCGCCGCTCGGCGCCGATGAAGTGCGCCGGACCAAGGAGATCATGGGCTGGCCGGCGGAGCCGGCGTTCTTCGTCCCCGACGACGCGTTGGCGCACTGGCGGACCGCGCTCGACCGCGGCGGAGCGCTCGAGTCGGAGTGGCAGGAGCGCTGGAAGGCGTACGCAGCGGACCACCCCGACCAGGCCGCGGAATTTCAGCGCTGGATGTCCGGCGAGCTGCCCGAGGGCTGGGATCGCGGTCTCCCGGCATTGACCTCGGGTGGCGGCCCGCTCGCCACCCGGCAGGCGTCCGGCCTCGCCCTCCAGGCGATCGCCTCCGCGGTGCCGAACCTGATCGGCGGGTCGGCCGACCTCGGCGGCAGCACCGGAACCACGCTGAAGCAGGGGGGCAGCTTCGGGCCCATGTCGTCGGGCCGGCAGTTTCACTGGGGAGTTCGGGAGCACGGGATGGCGGCGATCCTCAACGGGATCGCCGCGCACGGCGGGCTCCGGCCTTTCGGCAGCACCTTCCTCGTCTTCTCCGACTACATGAAGCCCGCGATCCGGCTGGCGGCGATCATGCGGCTTCCGGTCGTCTACATCGGCACCCACGATTCGATCGGCCTGGGCGAGGACGGTCCGACCCACCAGCCGATCGAGCACCTCGCGATGCTCCGGGCCATCCCCAACCTCGTCGTCCTCCGGCCGGCGGACGCCGCGGAGACCGTCGAGGCCTGGCGGGTGGCGATGGCGCGGCGCGACGGCCCGACCGTGCTGGTGCTTTCGCGCCAGAAGCTGCCGGTGTTCGAGCGCCCGCCTCTGGGAGCGGCCGAGGGCGTGAGCCGCGGCGCCTATACCCTGCTCGATGCGCCGGGGGGCGTGCCGCAGGCGATCCTCATCGCCACCGGCTCCGAGCTGCACGTCGCTTTGGCGGCCGCGCGCCTCCTCCAGGCCGACCGGGTGCGGGTGCGGGTCGTCTCCATGCCGTCGTGGGAGCTCTTCGCGGCGCAGCCCGAGGCCTACCGGAACCAGGTGCTGCCGCCCTCGGTCCGGGTGCGCTTGGGCGTCGAGGCGGGGTCATCATTCGGCTGGCTCCGCTGGACCACCGACGACGGGGCGATGCTCGCTATGGAGGGCTTCGGCGCCTCCGCCCCCGGGGACCGCCTGTTCCAGGAATTCAGGTTCACGCCCGTGCGGGCGGCGGAGATGGTCCGCCAGTTGCTGGCGCAGCGTCACGCACCCGGCAGAAGCGAGGGGTCATGAACCCACTGGTGCGACTCGGCGAGCTGGGGCAGAGCCCCTGGTACGACTACATCACCCGCGATCTCGTCGCCTCGGGGGAGCTGGCCCGGCTGATCCACGAGGACGGGCTTCGCGGGATGACGTCGAACCCCACGATCTTCGAGAAGGCGGTCGCGGGAAGCCGGTCCTACGACGACGACATCCGCCGGCTCAGTCGCGCGGGGAGGAGCCCGGCCGAGATCTTCGAGACGGTCGCCGTGGCGGACGTGCGCGCGGCCTGCGACGTGTTCGCCGACCTGCACCGGCGTACCGCCGGCCTCGACGGCCAGGTGTCGCTCGAGGTGGCGCCCGCACTGGCGAACGACACCGCGGCGACGATCCACGAGGCCGAGCGGCTGTGGGCGGCGGTGGATCGCCCCAACGCCATGATCAAGATCCCCGGCACCGAGGCCGGCCTCCCCGCCATCACCCAGTGCATCGCCGACGGGATCAGCGTCAACGTCACCCTGCTCTTCTCGGTCGAGCGCTACGCCGCCGTGATCGAGGCGTGGCTCACGGGGATGGATCGCCGGCTGGACCGCGGCCTGCCGCTCCAGCCGGTGGCCTCGGTGGCGAGCTTCTTCGTGAGCCGGGTGGACGGCAAGGTGGACGCGCTGCTCGACCGCGCGGGTGCGAACCAGCCGTCGCCGCTGCGCGGCCAGATCGCCATCGCCAACGCCGCCGCCGCGTACCGGCTCTTCGAATGGTCGCTCGGCACGCCGCGGTGGGACCGGCTTGCCAAGGCGGGCGCGCGGCCCCAGCGCCCGCTCTGGGCCTCGACCAGCACCAAGGACCCGCGCTACCCCGACACCCACTACGTGGAAGCGCTGGTCGCCCCCCGCACCGTCAACACCCTGCCACCCGAGACATTCGCGGCGTACCGCGATCACGGCCGCCCCGCGGTCCGGATCCGCGAGGGCATCGCCAAGGCGCCGGCCCGGATGAAGGCGCTCGCCACGGCGGGAATCGACCTCGCGGCCGTCACCCGGGAACTGGAGGAGGACGGGGTCGCGAAGTTCGCCGCGTCGTACCGGTCGCTGCTCTCCGGAATCGAGGCCAAGGCCGGCGAGCTCGTCGGCCGCTGAGTGACGACCATGTGGCGCACGCTCCGTAAGCTGACGCTGACCCACTGGATCTTCGTCGGCATGGGCGTGGGGATCCTGGTCGGCTGGGTGGACAGCGTGCGGCCCGACCGCGACTTCGCGCCGGTCCTCAAGCCGCTCTCCACGATCTTCCTCCGGATGATCAAGTCGATCGTCGCCCCGCTGATCTTCGGGACGCTGGTGATCGGCATCGCGGGGCACGGCGACGATCTGAAGCAGATCGGGCGACTCGCGATCAAATCGCTCGGCTATTTCTGGGCGATGACGACCATCGCGCTGGCCATCGGCCTCCTCGCCGGCAACCTGGTGCGGCCGGGCGTTGGCGTGAGCCTGCCTCCACCCGACCCCAACGCCCCCGCCGGCCAGGGCGCGATGACGTTCGGGAGCTTCCTGGAGCACGTGGTCCCCAGCAGCTTCTTCGAGGCCGCCGCCAGGAACGAGGTGCTCCAGGTGGTGTTCTGGAGCGCGCTCTTCGCCATCGCGCTCACCCAGGTGAAGGGGCGGCCCAAGGAGGCGATCCTCGCCTTCGCCGAGGGAGTGGCGGAGGTGATGTTCAAGTTCGTCGGCATCATCATGCGCTACGCGCCGATCGGCATCGGCGCGGCGATGGCGGTGACGGTGGGGCACAGCGGGATCGACGTGGTGGTGAACCTGGGGAAGCTGGTCCTCACCCTGTATGGCGCGCTCGCGGCCTTCGTGCTGGTCGCGCTGGTGCCGGCGGCGCTGCTCGCCCGGTTGCCGATCCGAGCCTTCGCGCGGCAGGTGAAGGACCCGGCGGTGATCGCCTTCACCACCACCAGCTCCGACGCGGCCCTCCCCATCGCGATGCAGCGGATGATCGAGTTCGGGGTCCCCCGCCGCATCGTCGCCTTCGTCATCCCGACCGGCTATTCCTTCAACCTGGACGGCTCGACGCTGTACCTCGGCGTCGCCTCGCTGTTCGTGGCCCAGGCCGCGGGAATCGAGATGAGCCTCGGCGAGCAGCTGCTGATGATGCTGACGCTGCTGGTCACCAGTAAGGGCGTCGCCGGGGTTCCCCGGGCATCGCTGGTGGTGCTGGCCGGCACCCTCTCGAGCTTCGGGCTTCCGCTCGAGGGCGTCGCCGTGATCCTCGGCGTGGACGAGCTGATGGACATGGCCCGCACCACCGTGAACGTCGTCGGCAATTGTCTCGCGGCCGCCGTGGTGGCCCGCTGGGAGGGCGAGCTCGGCCCCGTCGGCACCGCGACCTCCCCCGCCCTGGCCCACACCCCCGCGGCGGAACCCGTCCAGTGAACCGGCACCCGTCCATGATCTGGATCGCACCATTCCGCGCGGCGACGACGCTCGCCGCCGCCTGCATGCTCCCGGCCGCGGCGCTCGCCCAGCGGCCGGCAGCAGCAGCCCCCATCCCGGCCCGCTCGGCGCCACTCGCCAATCTCCGGTACCAGCTGATCTTCGACTCGGCGTCCGCGGCCCAGCGAACGCTGAAGGTCACCGTGACCTTCGACGTCGCCGGACCGGGGCACGTCCTCCTGTCGTTCCCCGCGTGGACTCCGGGCTCATACGAGATCGCCAACTTCGCGCGCTTCCTCACCGGGTTCTCCGCCACCGCGGGCGACCAGCCGCTCGACTGGGACAAGCTCGACTACGACACCTGGCGGATCGATCCCGCCGGCGCCCGCACCGTCACCGTGCGCTTCGACTATCGGGCCGACACCCTCGACAACGCGATGGCGTGGAGCCGGCCCGATTTCGCCTTCTTCAACGGAACCAACCTCTTTCCCTACCCCGAAGGCCGGGGCTTCAACTTCCCGGCGGTGGTGACGGTGAAGACCCAACCCGGTTGGCAGATCGCGACCGGGATGCAGTCGGGCCCGGGCCCCGGCTCCTACCGCGAGGGGAACTACCACGACCTGGTGGACATGCCGTTCTTCGTGGGCCGGATGGACCTCGACAGCACGCAGGTGGACGGCAAGTGGAGCCGGCTGGCGACCTATCCCGCCGGCGCGATGACCGGGCCCGCCCGGTCGCTGCTGTGGGACCAGATCACGAAGATGGTGCCGAAGATGGCGGCGGTCTTCCAGGAGATTCCGTGGCAGACGTACACCACCCTGGTGGTCTTCACCCAGGAGGTCGGCGGAGGGAGCGCGCTGGAGCATTCCAACTCCCACGTCGGCCTCTACAATCCCGGATTCATCGGCACCCCGCTTCTGGCGTCGATCACGGCCCACGAGATCTTCCACGCGTGGAACGTGAAGCGGCTCCGGCCCGCCGACATGTGGCCGTACGACTACGCCGAGCCGCAGGAGACGCCCTGGCTCTGGGTGAGCGAGGGGATCACCGACTACTACGCCGACCTTACGCTGGTGCGCGGCGGCGTGATCGATTCGGCGGGGTTCCTCGGGCTCACCGGGGAGAAGATGGCCCAGGTCGCGGCTGAGCCGGCCACCGCGCTGGAGGACGCCTCGCTCTCGACCTGGATCGGCCCGACCGACGGGACCCAGTACCAGTACTATCCCAAGGGATCGCTCGCCGGGTTCATGCTGGACGTGCTGATCCGGGACGCGAGCGACAACCGCCGCTCGCTGGACGACGTGCTGCGGGAGCTCTACCGCTCGGCCTACAAGAAGGGACGGGGCTTCACCGCCGCCGACTGGTGGCCCGCGGTGAGCCGCGCCGCCGGCGGCCGCTCCTTCACCGAGCTCAACGCGAAGTACGTCGACGGACGCGACCCTTTCCCCTGGAGCGACGTGCTGCCGCGGGCAGGGCTCCATATCGTCTCGGACACGCTGCGGGAGCCGCGGGTGGGGGTCGCCACCGCCCAGGACTCGACCGGGGCTATCATGGTGAGGGAGGTCCAGCCGGGCGGCGTGGCGCAGGAGGCGGGAGTAAAGACCGGCGATCAACTCCTCGCCCTCGGCGACATCGCGATCATGGACCCGGACTTCGGAACGGCGTTCCGCGCGCGCTTCGGGAAGAACGAGGGAGATAGTCTGCCGATTCGGGTGCGGCGCGGTACCGACACGCTCACGCTGCACGGCGTCGTGCGGCTGATCGCCCGGGTGGAGACCCGGCTCGCGGCCGATCCCAACGCGACCGGGAAGGCGGCCCGGGTCCGACATGGGATCTTCACGGGGACGGTGGGCAGGTAGGCCTTCACTATTGTCACCCTGAACGAAGTGAGGGGGACCATGTCGAGCATGGCCCCCTTCGCTGCGCTCAGGGTGACACATT
>CAYPAE010000119.1:0-6586 GCA_964408595.1 uncultured Gemmatimonadaceae bacterium
ATGGTGCTCCGCCCACGACCGCCCCACCTTCTATAGCCATCGCGCCTCTGGAGGGAGGGACGGCCGAATGGCCGCGTATCTCGGAATGCCGCTCCTATGATTGCGCTGCCCTCGCTGCCCCGCCGCCCCGCTGCCCCGCTGCCTTGATTGACTCTCCCCGCATTCAGCGCTAGCTTCCCTATGTTGTCCGGGGGCGCCAATACGGGCCGACTGTCGATGTGGGGGAGTTCCCCCACATTTTTTTTCCGCTTCCGATGTCTGTTGACGCGCTGCTCATTCCGATTCGTGCCCACCTCGACGGCCTTGGCTTCGAGTTGGTGGACCTCAGACGAACCGGCACGATCCAGCGCCCCATCCTGCAGGTACGGGTGGACCGCCCGGACAGCCGACCCGGCCAGGGTGTGACGGCCGCCGACTGCGCGGGGATCAGCCGGTCCCTCGAGCGATTCCTGGAATCCAGGGCCATGGTCGGCCCGCGATACGTGCTCGAGGTGTCCTCGCCCGGCCTCGAGCGACCGCTTCGCTGGCCGGAGCACTGGCGCCGCTTCATCGGCCGCCGGGCCCGTGTCCGGGCCCCGGCGCTCGGCGGACGGCGCGTGGTCGAGATCGTCGCGGTGCCCGATGACGAGCACGTGACCCTCCGGCCCGAGCAAGGCGACGAGGTCACCCTCGGCCTCGACGCGATCAGCGACGCGACACTGCTGGTGGACTGGGCCACCGTGGGCAAGCGACGGGGCCCCGATTCCTTGGAGTAAGACCGATGGCAGGTTCGACCGAGATGTTGGCCGCCTTCCGCGAGCTGACGACGGCGAAACAACTCGAGCGCTCCGATCTCCTGGAGCTGCTGCGCGACGGGATCCAGGCCGCGCTGGTCCGGAAGTTCGGGCCGAACGTCAAGTTCGAGCTCAACGTAGATGAGCTGCAGGGCACCATCCGCGTCGTGCGACTGCGCCAGGTGGTGGAGACCGTGGAGGACTCCAGCTGGCAGATCGCGCTGGAGGAGGCGCAGTACGAGGACCCGGACTTCCAGCTGGGCGACATGCTCGAGGAGGAAGTGCCGTTCGTGGAGTTTGGGCGACTGGCGGTGCAGGCGGCCAAGCAGCGGATCATTCAGCGGGTGCGCGAAGGCGAGCGGGCCCGGATCCGCGAAGAGTTCACCTCCAAGGTGGGCGAGCTCCTGTCGGGGGAAGTCCAGCAGATCGAGCGCGGCAAGCTCGTCATCATGCTGAACAAGTTCCGCGAGGCGGAGGCGATCATCCCCTACCGGGAGCAGAATCACCGCGAGCACTTCCACCAGGGCGACACGATCCGCGCCGTGCTCAAGCGCCTGGAGGAGACGCCCAAGGGGCCGCGACTCATCCTCTCCCGCGGAGACCCGCTCTTCGTGAAGGCGCTCTTCACGCTCGAGGTGCCGGAGATTCAGCAGCAGATCGTCGAGATCCGGGCGATCGCGCGGGAGGTCGGCAGTCGGACCAAGGTCGCCGTCATCTCCCGCGACGACTCGATCGACCCGGTGGGGGCCTGCGTCGGGCTCAAGGGCTCACGGGTCCAGGCGGTGGTGAACGAGCTGGGCGGCGAGCGGATCGACATCGTGCCCTGGTCGCCGGATCCGGAGCGGTTCGCCCGTCTCGCGCTCGCGCCCGCGCGGGTGGCCAAGGTCTTCTCCGACCCCGAGGCGAAGACCATCCAGGCCGTGGTGGACGAGGACCAGCTCTCCCTCGCGATCGGCCGGAACGGGCAGAACGTCCGGCTCGCGTCCGAGCTGACCGGCTGGAAGATCGATCTGTATTCCAGCCGCGAGTGGCTGGAGCGCGGCGGCGAGGGACCCCTCTTCGCACCGCTGCCGCCCGAGGAGGAGATGGCGTCCCAGGTGCCGCTGAGCGAGCTGCAGGGCCTGTCGCCCGAGCTCACCGCGATTCTGGAGAGCGGCGGGTATCGCATGCTCAACGACATCCTTGACCTCGAGCGGGAAGACATTGCCAAGATCCCGGGCATGAGCCCCGAGGCGGCCGATCAGCTGATGACGTTCCTGTCCGAGCTCACCGACGAGGATGGCGGTGAGGAGGGCAAGCCCCGCGAATGAGCGGCCTCCTGGGCCTGATCGGCCTGGGGTACCGCGCGCGGAACATCGCCGTGGGGGTGGACGCTGTACGGAAGGAATTGCAGGCCGGGAAATGCCGGTGCGTGGTCGTGGCGGAAGACGCCAGCCCCCGCGCCGTGGACAAAGTGGTCCGGCTGGCGGCCGCCAAGGGCGTGCCCCTGCTGGCCGGACCAGGCGCCGCCGCGATCGGCGCGCAGTTGGGGAAGCCGCCAGTGATGGCGGTCGGTGTGCGGGACCGCGCGTTGGCCGGCGGCATGGTGCAGCTGGCGCCCGCACGCACCTGATGGAGGCCTGAGTGGTCAAGACGAGAGTTCACGATCTCGCCGCGGAGTTCGGCGTACCCCCTGAGCAGCTGCTCGGCATGCTCAAGGACATGAACATTTTCGTGCGCAGTCACCTCTCCGCCCTGGAGAACGACCAGGTGTCGGCGATCCGGGTGCGCTGGGAGCGCGAGAAGCGGAAGAGCGCCGACGAGCCGGCCGCCAAGAAGGGCCGCCGCAAGGCGGTGAAGGCGGAGCCTGCCCCGGCGCCGGTGGAGCCGCGGCCGACCAAGCGCCGCCGCACCGCCGCCGAGGTCGCCGTCGCCGAGGCCCAGGCCGAATCGGAGCGGGCTGCCGAGCTCGCCGCGCTGGAGCTCGAGCGTCCCATCGTCCACGAGGTCGAGGAGGCGCTGCCGACGCAGAGTCTCGAGGAGCGGGCCCGGGCCTTGTTCAAGGATCTGCCGCCCGCCCCGGCCGAGCCGTACGACGAGGCCGCCGCGACGGAACCGGCCGCGCCGGCCCGGCCGGCCGACGCCCCGCCGCTGCCGCCACGCCGGGTCACTCCGGGCGACTCCCCGCGCGCGCCGTTCATCCCGCCGCGGATCCAGCGCCCGCCGGCGAGCCCCCGGGGTCCCAAGCCGGTGTTCAGCAGCAGCGCGCCCGCCGCGCCCGGCAGGCCCGGCGCGCCCGCGCGGCCGGGACAGGCCCCGCCGGCCCGGACGTTCGGGCCCGACGCCGAGAAGGGCGGGGGCCGAAAGAAGGGGAAGAAGGGCAAGCGCTCGATGGTGGACCAGGACGCGGTGCAGGCCAACATCCTGCGCACCCTCCAGGGCATGAAGGGTGGCGCCGGACGGAAGGGCCGCCGTCCCGACGAGCCGTCGTTCCGCGAGCTCCAGGCCGGACGCCTCGCCGAGGAGCGCGAGAAGGAGAAGACCCGGATCCGGGTCAACGAGTTCATCTCGGTCTCCGAGCTCGCCGCCGCCATGAAGGTCCCTGCTACCCAGATCGTCCAGTTCGCCTTCAAGGAGCTGGGCCTGATGGTCACGGTGAACCAGCGACTGGACTTCGACCAGATCGAGCTGATCGCGTCGGCCTTCGGCTTCGAGGCGGTGCGGGAGGACGAGTACGCGGCCGAGGCCGAGGCGGATCAGGTGGAGGATAGCCCGGAACAGCTCACGGCTCGCCCGCCGGTCGTCACCATCATGGGTCACGTGGACCACGGCAAGACGTCCCTGCTCGACTACGTCCGCAAGGCGAACGTGGTCGCCGGCGAGGCGGGCGGCATCACCCAGCACATCGGTGCGTATCACGTCACCCTGCCGGGTGGGCGTGAGATCACCTTCCTCGACACCCCGGGTCACCAGGCGTTCACCGCCATGCGCGCCCGCGGCGCCCAGGTCACCGACATCGTCGTGCTGGTGGTCGCGGCCGACGATCAGGTGATGCCGCAGACCATCGAGGCGATCAGCCACGCCAAGAACGCCGGCGTGCCGATGATCGTCGCGATCAACAAGATCGATCTGCCCAGCGCGAACGTGGCGAAGGTCAAGCAGGACCTGCTGCAGCACAACGTCGTGCTGGAGGAGTTCGGCGGCAACACGCTCGCCGCGGCGATCTCGGCCAAGAAGGGCACCGGGGTGGACACGCTGCTGGAGCAGATCCTGCTCCAGGCCGAGATCCTCGATCTCAAGGCCAATCGCGACAGCAAGGTGCACGGCACCGTGCTGGAGGCGACCCTCGATCCCGGCAAGGGTCCGCTCGCCACGATCCTGGTCCAGAAGGGCACCCTGCGGGTGGGCGAGAACTTCATCTGCGGCAAGTTCTCCGGCCGGGTGCGCGCGCTCTACGACGAGCGCGGCAAGGCGGTGAAGGAGGCCGGCCCCTCCATTCCGGTGCAGATCCTCGGCTTCGAGGGCGTGCCCGCCGCCGGCGACACCTTCGCGGTGGTCACCGACGCGGTGGAGGCGCGGGAGATCGCGCAGAAGCGGCAGCGCCTGGAGCGGGAGGCCCAGAACCGGCGCACCGCCCGCGGCGGCACGCTGGAGGACTTCAGCCGCGCCCTCAAGGAGGGCGAGGTCTCCACCCTCCGCATCATCATCAAGGCCGACCAGGGCGGTCCGGCCGAGGCGCTGGCCGACGCCCTCGCGCAGCTGGGCACCGGCGAGGTCCGGGTGGACGTCGTCCATCGTGGCGTGGGCGCCATCACGGAGAGCGACATCCTGCTCGCCAAGGCGTCCGGCGCGATCGTGCTGGGCTTCCACGTGCGGCCCGATTCCAACGCCCGGGCGGCCGCCGAGCGCGAGCAGGTGGACGTCCGCACCTACCGCATCATCTACGAGGCGGTGGAAGACGTGCGGAACGCGCTCGAGGGACTGTTGAAGCCCGAGGAGCGGGAGACCGTGCTGGGCGAGGCCGAGGTGCTGCAGCTCTTCAAGGTGAGCAAGGTCGGGACCATCGCCGGCTGCGCGGTCCGTACCGGCACGATCCAGCGTACCGCGAAGGCGCGCGTCATCCGCGACGGCGTGCCGGTCTACACCGGTTCGCTGTCCAGCCTCAAGCGCTTCAAGGACGACGTCCGCGAAGTGCGCGAAGGCCTCGAGTGCGGTATCGGCATCGAGAACTTCAACGACCTCAAGGTCGGCGACCGGATCGAGTCGTACCGCATGGAAGAGGTGAAGCGGACGTTGTCGGCCAGCGCGGCGGGAGGAGCGGCGAGCTAGGAGTGCTGGTCGCGATCCAGACCTGGGACCTCCACCTCCCCAATTGCCACTCCCTCAAGGAGAAGCGGGGGGTGCTGAAGCCCCTGACCTCGGGGCTTCGGCGGACCCTGAACGTGTCCGTTGCCGAGACCGGGCATCAGGACCTCTGGCAGCGCGCGGAGATCGCCTGCGCGGTGGTGGGAACCGCACGGCCGGTGGTGGAGCAGATTCTCCGCGCCGCCGACCGCGCGGTGGAGGAGACCGACGGGGTGCGGATCGTGGACACGGTGACGCAGTTCCGATGAGGCAACGCTCTCGCCGGCCCGAGCAGGTCGCCGGCACCATCCGGCAGGTGATCGCCGACGCGCTCGCCCGCGAGGTGCGCGATCCCCGCGTGGGGTTCGTCACCGTCACCGGCGTGCTGGTGACCAACGACCTCTCCCACGCCCGGGTGATGGTGAGCGTGCCCGGTGACGACGAGGCGAGGGCCAAGGCGATGCAGGGGCTCCAGAGCGCCGCCGGCTTCTTCCGCACCCGCGCCGCCCGCGCCCTCACCACCCGGAGCGTGCCCGAGCTGCATTTCGAGCTCGACCAGGGGTTCCAGCACGCGGCGCGGATCGAGGAGCTGCTCCAGTCGATCCGGCGGGAGGAGCGGGACTGATCGGAGCGCTGCTGATCGACAAGCCCGCGGGCATCACGTCGCACGATGCGGTCCAGCGGGTTCGGCGGGCGCTGGGCACCCGATCGGTGGGGCACACCGGCACTCTGGACCCCTTCGCGACCGGGCTGCTCGTCGTGCTGGTGGGACGGGCCACCCGGCTGGCGCGGTTCGTCGAGCCCCAGCCCAAGACTTACCTCGCGACCGCGCGGCTGGGCGCGCGGACCGACACGGACGACCTCACCGGCACCGTGATGCAGGAGTGGCCGGTGGAAGGGTTGAGCCGGGAGCAGGTCTTTGACGCAGTGGCGGGATTCGCGGGCGAGCAGCGGCAGCGTCCCCCCGCGTATTCCGCCAAGCACGTCGGCGGGGAGCGAAGCCACCGGCTGGCCCGTCGGGGCTCGGCGGTCGAGCCGCCGGAGGCGACGGTCATCGTTCATCGGATCGAGCCGGTTGGCTGGGCCTCGCCGGCGCTGACCTTTCGGGCCACGGTGAGCGCCGGGACTTACCTCCGCGCGATCGCCCGCGACCTCGGAACCCGGCTCGGCGTCGGCGCGCATCTCACCGCGCTGCGCCGGGAGGCGATCGGGGGGCTGCGGGTGGATGACGCCGTGGCGCTCGACCGGGTCACCCGGGAAGCGCTGCTGCCCGCGGCCCGGGTACTTCGGCACCTGCCCGCGGTCGAGCTCGATGAGGAGGCGAAGGCGGCGGTGGCTCACGGGAGACCGGTGGCGGACGGGCGGGCAGGCGGGCAGGCGGGCGGGGGCCCAGTCGTTCTGCTCGAAGGCGGCGACGTCGTGGCCGTGGCAATCGCAGAAAGCGGCTGGCTGAGGCCCACGGTGGTCCTTGATCATCCGTGAGTGACCCG
>CAYPAE010000120.1:0-6583 GCA_964408595.1 uncultured Gemmatimonadaceae bacterium
CAGCGTCGCGTGGATCTCGCCTGCCGCGATCTTGCGGTCGGTGGTGCAGGACGCGTCCCATTCGAGCGGGGCGATCGTGGTCACGACGAAGGTGCGGGTCCGGCCGTTCCGGCTCCAGGTGAAGGTGCCGCTCTTGGTGAAGGTGCCGTCGGGCAGCGGCTCGCCGAGCGTGAGCGACTCGCCGGCGGCCGGGGTGAAGGTCAGCAGCAAGTTGTGACTGACCGTGCTCGGATCGCGCACCGGATAGGTGCGATCCACCGTGATGGTGTTGCTGAGCGAGAACCCGGCGGCGTTGCCGGTGAGCACCCGGGTGCCGTTCCGGACGGCGGCGAAGGTGTGTTGCTGGTTCGGACTGGTGAACCGCCAGGTGAAGTCCGTGAGCGTAGACTGATAAGCGAAATCGGCCACCAGCGGCGTCGGGTCGCTGAGGACGATGGTCCCGGTGATCTCCAGCGTGCCGCCGCGGAAACCGGTGAAGCTGCAGGCCGGCAAGGCGAAAGTGAACGTCGCCGCGTCGGGCGCGCCGTCGCCATCGCCGTCTTCGGAATCGCTGATCTCCGCGCATCCCTGGCCGTCGATGCGCACCGCCTCGAGCGACTGGTCTCCCTCGTCCGCCACCGCCTCGGCCACATCGGTCGTCTCCGCCTCGGACATGGCGGTGGATGACGGGTCGTTGGAATCGCTGCACCCCGCGAGCGACAGCATTAGCAGGGCTCCCGGCAGCACCGGGAGCATGACGAGTCTTCGGATACGGTGCACGGGGTGGCACTCCTTTCGTCGGCAGTGGACGGACGGTCGCGAAATGGATGCGGCAGGATTGACGCCAGCCTGCCCGCACCGTTAATCGCACGGTTCACCAGTGGCCTGTGAGGGTCATCACGCCCAGCGCCGAATCCGCGTCATAGGTTGGCTCAACCGCTTCTCTTACGACATTCAGGAGCACTGTCATGAGCCCGGTCAACGACGTCCTCGACACTCGTCCCGAGGAGATCACCGGGCGCACCGTCGTCGGCTCTTCTCCCGTCGAGCAGCGGCACAAGCGGCGATTCGCGACCTCCAGAAGGCTGGATTCCCATCGGATCACATCGGCGTGGCGATGCAGGAGCGGGTCGAGCAGGGTGACCTGCTCGAGAGCGTCGGCGGCGAGGCCGCAGAAGGTGCCACCAGACGGCATGAGGTGGACCTGGGTCCGAGCGGCATGCGGCGCTTCGATGGACTCGACTGGTCGGCCCGTTAGCGTCGCGTCTTCCTCGACCCCTCGTACTCCGGGCCGGAGCGGCGGCTGGTCGGCGTCTGAGGGCCACCGCCGTAGATTTCGGCGGTCATCCCCCAGGAGCGCTGGTGAAGGCGATTCGCGTCCAGGCCACCGGTGGGCCCGAGGTTCTGCGGCTCGAGGACATGCCGGTTCCGTCCCCAGGTGAGGGCCAGGTCCTCATCCGGGTCGAGGCCGCCGGCGTCAATTTCATGGACGTATACCAGCGGAAGGGTCTCTACCGGGTTCCGTTCCCGTTCACGCCCGGCAAGGAGGCTGCCGGGATCGTCGAGCGAGTCGGACCGGGCGTCACCACCTGCCGTGCTGGGGACCGGGTAGTGTCCGAGAGCCTCGCGGGCAGCTACGCGGAATACGCGCTGGCCGCGGCGGAGCGCGTCGTGACCCTGCCCGACGCAGTCAGCTCACGGGTCGGCGCCGCGGTCATGCTGCAGGGCCTCACCGCGCACTATCTCACCAAGAGCACCTACCCTCTTCGCGCGGGCGACACCTGTCTGGTCCATGCGGCGGCCGGCGGTGTGGGCCTGCTGCTGTGCCAGATGGCGCGCCGTCTCGGCGCGCGCGTGATCGCCACCGTCGGGACCGAGGAGAAAGCCCGTCTCGCACGCGAGGCGGGTGCGGATGAGGTCATCCGCTACACCAGGGACGATTTCCAGGCGGAGACCAGCCGGATCACCGGTGGGGCCGGCGTGCCGGTGGTGTACGACTCGGTCGGGCGGACGACGTTCCTGAAAGGGCTCGACTGCCTGGCGCCGCGAGGGATGATGGTACTGTACGGCCAGTCGAGTGGGCCGGTGGAGCCGTTCGATCCGCAGCTCCTCAACCAGAAGGGCTCGCTCTTCCTGACGCGCCCCACGCTGGCGCACTACACCCGGACCCGAGCCGAGCTGCTCCAGCGGACGGAGGAGCTCCTCGGGTGGGTCGCCGCCGGGTCGCTGGCCGTGCGGATCGGCCGGGAGTTCCCGCTCGCCGCCGCCGCCGAGGCGCACACCGAGCTCGAGGCACGCCGGACGACCGGAAAGGTCCTTCTCATTCCCTGAGGCGCGCCCATGATCGAGAAGGCCCTGGTCACGACCGACTGGCTCGCCGACCGGCTCAGCCACCCGCGCCTTCGCGTGGTGGACGGCTCCATGTACCTCCCGAACAGCCGGCGGGATGCCGCCGCCGAGTACGCCGTGGCGCACCTGCCGGGTGCCGTCTTCTTCGACGTCGAGGCATCGAGCGACCGCCGATCGCCGTTGCCGCACATGCTCCCGTCGGCGGACGATTTCGCCGAGCGGATGAGTGCCCTCGGGCTCGACGACGCCGACGACATCGTGGTCTACGACGGGTCCGGCGCCAATCTGAGCGCCGCACGAGTCTGGTGGATGTTCCGGGTGTTCGGCCACGATCGAGTCGCGGTGCTCGATGGGGGGATCCGGAAGTGGCGGAGGGAGGGGCGTCCGGTGGAGACCGGGACCCCCGCGCGGCCACGGGGCAGCTTCACTGTGCGCCGGCGGCCGGGGGATGCGGTACGTGACCTCGCCGAAGTCCGCAAGGCGGCCGCGGCCGGCGGGGAACAGATCGTGGACCTGCGATCGGCCGGACGATTCGCCGCCACGGAGCCCGAGCCCAGGCCGGGGCTCCGGGGTGGGCACATTCCGGGCAGCCGCAATCTTCCCTACGACGAGCTGGTCCGTGAGGACGGCACCGTGCTTCCACCGGAATCGCTCCGGCAGCGGATCGCGGCGGCCGGAATCGATCCCAGCCGCCCCATCATCGCCACCTGCGGCTCGGGGGTGAGCGCCTGTGCGCTGATCCACGCGCTCCACCTGCTCGGCCACCATCAGGTGGCCCTCTACGACGGCGCGTGGACCGAATGGGGCGGTCGCGCCGACACGCCGATCGAGAGCGGAACCGGATGACGGCACCGTCACCCGCCGCTCGTGCCGCCGGCCTCGGCTGCATGATGCTCTTCATGCTGCCTTTCGCGGCGGTCGGCGTGTTCACCATGGCGCAGGGGGTGCGGGCCGCCGCGGCCGGCGAGTGGGGCAGCGCGGCGTTCATGGGAGTATTCGGACTCGTGTTTGGACTGTTTGGCTTCGGCGGGATCTTCGCGGTGGTGAAGGCGCGGCGCGCCGCCGCCGAAACCGACGCGGTGCGGGCCCGTCATCCTGAGGCTCCCTGGATGTGGCGCGCGGACTGGGCCGCCGGAAAGATCGAAGACAGCAACCGCTCGACGATGAGCGCGGCCTGGATCTTCGCGGGGTTCTGGAACCTCATCAGCCTGCCGGCCGCCTTCTTCGGGGTACGTGAGGCGCTCCGGGAAGAATCGTACGGCGTGTTGTTCGTCCTCATCTTCCCGGCCGTGGGCCTCGGACTCCTGGTGTGGGCGATTCGGGCCACGATCCGGTTCCGCAGCTTCGGCGTCTCCCGGCTCGAGCTCGCCACCGTGCCGGCACCGGTCGGCCGCTCGCTTCGCGGCACCGTGGTGGCAACCGGCGCGCTGGATGCGCGCGAGGGCCTGCGCGTTACCCTCACCTGTGTGCGCCTGGTGACGACCGGCGCTGGGAAAAACCGCTCGACCAGCGAGCATGTGCTGTGGCAGGAGGAGCAGCCTGCGCCGGGCCGGCAGATCCGGAGCGCCGAGGGGATGGTCACCTCGATTCCCGTCGCCTTCGAGCTGCCGGCCGACGCCGAGCCGTGCGACGCCACCAACCCGCGGGACCAGGTCGTCTGGCGGCTCTCGGTGTCGGCCGAGGTGCCGGGGGTGGACTATGCCTCCACCTTCGAGGTGCCGGTCTTCCGTACCGCCGAGAGTGAAGGTGCGCCATCCTCGGAGCCTGCCGCCGCGCCGGCGCCGGTGGAGCCGTTCGTTCAGCCCGCGACTTCCCGGGTGAGGGTCATCCGCAATCGGAGGGGAATCGAGATCGTCTTTCCCGCCGCTCGCAACCCGGGGGTGTCGGCCGGCCTCACCCTCTTCCTTGCGATCTGGCTGGCGGCAGTCTGGGCGACGGTGCACTTCGGCGCCCCGATGCTGCTCCAGGTGATCTTCGGCGCCTTCGGACTGCTCCTGCTCTGGGGGACGGTGGCGTCCTGGCTCGGCGTCTCACAGGTGACCGTGGGCGACGGCGCCGTCACCGTGGCACGTGGTCTCCTGGCGCCGATGCGCGAGCACCGGCTCGCCGCCGGCGAGATCGCCGAAGTGACGACCAAGATCGGGATGCAGGCGGGGAACACGCCCTACTACGACCTCATTCTGGTGCGGAAGAACGGAAAGCAGGTGCCCGCCGGCCGGGGCCTTCGCGACAAGCGTGAGGCCGAGTGGCTCGCGGCGACCCTGCGGGAGGCGCTGGGGGGTACACCCTCGGATCGCTAGCGGTTCCCCCTACACGCTAGAATCACGACTCGTGGCGCGGGATGGTTGGGGAACAGCTCGTGCGCGCGCTGGGCGTGGGGAAAGGCGCGTTGGCATCGGCCGGCGGCGCGCCACTTCTGCGCCAGGAGCATGTGGATCCGGTAGCTCCCGGGATCCACCTTGGCGGCGAGCTCCAGCGCCTCGCGGCTCCCGCCGTTCGAGAGGGCCATCGCCGCCACCTGCGAGAGGCTGTGGACCAGCAGCACGCCTCCCACGACCGCCACCGAAACCGTCAGCCTCCGTCGGGCGCGGGACGACAGCGCGACCTCGCGTATCGGCCGGGCCGACGAGGTCAAGGCGCCGACCACGGTCCACGCGAAGAAGGTGGGCACCGGGAGGAGCAGCACCGCGTCGAACGCGCCCACCACGACGGTCGCGATGAGCGTGGCCACGAGGGTGAGATCGCCCAGTTCGGGCTCCCGGCGGGCGCCGCTTCGCACTCGCGCCCAGGCGCCGAGCGCCATCGAGGCTCCCGCCAGCAGAAGGAGCAGCGATGCCGGCAATCCGCGCTCGGCGAGGGTCGCCATCCAGTCGCTGCTGGGCCAGGGATTGGTGGGAATGATGTCGTCGGCGTCGAAGGACGGGTCGCCCGGCGACATGTATTTCGGGTAGTGCACCGGCCAGTTCCCGGGCCCCACGCCGAGCACCGGATGATCCACCGCCATCTCGAATGTATTGCCGTACTGGATCAGCCGGCCGCGTCCGCTCCCCTCCTTGTAGTTGGCGACCCCGGTGAGCGAGTCGAGGTACGGGGAGTCCGATCGCCAGTTGAGCCGATTGGGCAGGACGAGCGCGAGCAGCACTCCGCCCAGCGCGAGCCCGGCGAGGAGGAGGACACGCCGCCGGAGCTGCTGGTCGGCCCAGCGGCGCCCCATCCACAGCCCTTCCACGGAGAAAAAGACCCCGCAGGCCGCCGCGCCGAGCCAGCCGGCTCGAGACCGCGAGAGCACGAGGGCAGCGGACGCGAGGGCCACGCCGGCCGCGCCCAGCGCGAAGTCGCGCCGCCGGCGCGTCTGAATCGTCACCAGGATCAGGACCGGCAGCCCGATCGCGACCAGGTGGGCCATGAAGTTCCGGTTCCCGAAGGTGCCGCCCGGTGCCCGGGTCGCGCTGGCGAGCTCGCTCGTGACCAGTCCATAGGCCTGGATCAGACCGGTCGCCGCCCCGAGGACGACCGCGACGGCGAGACCGGCGAGCAGGCGGGAGCCGTGGCCCGAGCGGGCGACCGCCCGTGCCGCCCAGAAGAGTCCGGCCCCGGCGAGCGAGACGCCGAGAGAACGCGCGGCCAGCCAGCCGTTGTCGGCGAACAGTGCGGAGAGCAGCGAGAGCGCCAGGAAACCGGCGACCAGCGCGTCCACCATGAATACGGTGAGCTGGCGCGCCGAGCCGATGCAGAGCAGGACCGCGGCGAGCGCCGCGGCCAGCAGCACCAGCTCCTTCACGAAGGTGTAGCGGTCGAGCTGAAAGAGCGGGTAGGGGAGAGCGGCCAGCACCACCAGCGTGGCGCCGATCTGGAGCGCGCGCAGCGCCGGCCAATCGGGCGTCACGGTTCCGGCGAGCGGAAGCGGTCGCCATAGCGGAGCCGGTCGCCCTGCGACCAGGGGCGGTAGCGATTGGAGAACTCGATCCGGTCGGCCAGATCCGGATGGCTTCCGCGCCACAACCGGTACAGGAGACCGGTGCGCGGCACGGCGAGGTTCTCGTCGTGGAGCCGGACGAACGCTCGGGCGGCCGCCACGTTGTCGCGGGTGATCTCGAGGCCGAAGCGGTCGGCCTCCCGCTCCTGCCAGCGCGAGAGCGCCAGCACCGCCGGCGTCGTGGCGAGCATGACCACTCCGCCCACTAGCACCAGCAGCGGCACCGACGCCACGTCGTCCAGCCGGCCGAATCCGAAGCGGTGGTGGAATCGGGCGATC
>CAYPAE010000121.1:0-3123 GCA_964408595.1 uncultured Gemmatimonadaceae bacterium
TCTACGGACTCACCCACCCCGGGAAGGTCCGCACCGACAACCAGGACCATTTCCTCGTCTGCGCGCTGCGGAGGCAGACGGTGGTCCAGCACACCAGCCTGCCGGAGGCCGACCAGCTCCTGGGAGAGAGCGAGCGGGTCGGCCTGCTGATGATGGTGGCCGACGGCGTCGGTGGCGGCGCCAAGGGCGCCGAGGCGAGCCGGATCGCGCTCGAGGGCGTGACCCGGTACTTGTCCCGCAGCATGCGCTGCTACTATGCCGCCGGCTCGGCCGACGACAAGGAGATCTTCCAGGAGCTCCAGGAAGGCGCGCTCCAGTGCCACGCGGAGCTGCTGCGGCGCGGCGAGGAGGAGCCCGACTACCGCGGCATGGCGACCACGCTCACCCTGTACCTCGGCGCCTGGCCCCGGGCCTACCTGCTCCAGGTGGGCGACAGCCGCTGCTATCTGCTCCGGAGCGACCAGCTGACCCAGATCACCCGCGATCAGACCATGGCCCAGGAGCTGATCGACCTCGGTGTGCTGACCCGGGCCGACGCGTCCGGCACCCGGTTCGAGCACACGCTGTCGAGCTCGATCGGAGGGCGGCAGACCGCGCCCGTGGTCACCCGGATCGGCTTGGACTGGGACACCGTCGTGCTGCTGTGCAGCGACGGGCTCACCGGCCACGTGCCGGACGAGCGGATCCGGGAGCGGCTGCGCTCGATGACCTCGGCCAGGCAGGTGTGCGAGGACCTGGTGCGAGACGCGCTCGACGCCGGTGGAAGCGACAACATCACGGTCGTCGTGCGGCGGGCGGTGGCGAAGGAGGGCTGAACCTAGGGCTTTCATGCTCACCGACATCGCTGTCCGCCTCCAGGCTGCCCTCGGGGACCGCTACCGCATCGAGCACGAGCTCGGTCGGGGCGGCATGGCGACGGTCCATCTCGCGCACGACCTTCGCCATGACCGGCCGGTCGCGCTCAAGGTGTTCCACCCGGAGCTCGCCGCCGCACTCGGCGAGCGGTTCCTCCGCGAGATCCGGGTGGCGGCCAAGCTCTCCCATCCTCACATCCTGACGGTCCACGACTCCGGTGAGAGCGCCGGTCTCCTGTGGTACACCATGCCGGTGGTGGATGGGGAGAGCCTGCGCCAACGGATCCGCCGGGAGCGCCAGTTGCCGGTGGAAGAAGCGGTGCGCCTCGCAGGAACGGTCGCCGAGGCACTCGAATTCGCTCACGCCCATGGAATCGTCCACCGGGACATCAAGCCGGAGAACATCCTGCTGTTCGGCAACGAGCCCATGGTCGCCGACTTCGGCATCGCCCTGGCGATCGATGCCATGGGACAGGACCGGCTGACCCAGACCGGATTCTCCCTGGGCACTCCCGCCTACATGAGCCCCGAGCAGGCCTGCGGCGAGCCGCACCTCGACGGCCGCACGGACATCTACAGTCTTGGCTGTGTGCTGTACGAGATGCTGGCCGGGGAGCCGCCGTACACCGGGCCGACGCCCCAGGCAGTCGTGGCGAGACGCCTCACCCAGCCGCCACCGTCGCTCCGGGCGGTGCGCGATCTCCCCGAGGCGCTCGAGCGGGCGATTTACAAGGCGCTCGCCCGGAGCCCCGCGGACCGCTTCGCCACGGGAATGGACTTCGCCCGCGCGATTACCGAGGCCTTGACGTCCGCTCCCGCGATCACGCTGCCCCGCCCGGCGGCCCCAGCGCCTCGGCGGAGATCGCTGAAGGCTCTCGCTGGAGCATTGCTCCTGACCCTGGCTCTGGGTCTGGCGTGGATCGCATATAGGCGTTCGGCGACCGCCGTGCCAGCGGCACAGACCCAGCTCGCCGTGCTCCCCTTTTCGGTTCCCGGCTCCGGGCCATTTGCCTATCTCGTCGAGGGAATGGTGGATCTCCTGAGCCGGAACCTGAACGGCGTGGGGCCGCTGGTGACCGTGGATCCCGGCCGGGTCATGTCGGCGCTCCGCGGCAGCGAGGAGCGCGGTGTGCAGGACGCCGATCGGGGCGGCGACATCGCTCGCCGGCTCGGCGCGGGGCGGTATATCCTCGGCAGTGTGCACGCGGCGGGAGGGCATCTCCGCATCCAGGCACAACTCTATCAGCAGGATTCCGGCGCGGCCCGGCCGATGGCGCAGGCGGCGGTGGAGGGGGACAGCACGGCACTGTTCGAGCTGGTGGACGAGTTGTCCGCTCAGCTCCTGGTGCGCAGCGATCGGGGCCAAGGGGCCAGGTTGGCGCAGACCGCCGCGCTGACGACGGGATCGCTCCCCGCGCTCAAAGTCTATCTCGATGCCGAGCGGAACCTCCGTGCGGCGCGCTTCGACTCAGCCGTCGCGGGCTTTCAGCTTGCGGTCAGTCTCGACACCAGCTTCGCGCTGGCGTACTACCGTCTGGCCGCCGCGGCGATGTGGACCGGCCGAATGGGCCTTCTGGCCCCGGCGATGACGCGTGCGCTCGCCCTGGCTGAGAGGCTGGGCGAGCGCGACCGCCGCCTGCTCTCGGCGTTTGCCGAGCTGGTACGCGGCGCGCCGGACTTGGCCGAGCGGCAGTACCGTGAGATTCTCGAGGCCTATCCCGAGGATCTCGAGGCCCGCTTCCAGCTCGCCAACGTGCTCTACAACTATAACGCGCCGCGGGGGCGGCCCCCGGCCGAGGCCGGGGAGCAGTACAGCCGCGTCCTGGAGGTGGACCCGGAGTTCCTCTGTCCCATATGACCCATGTTCGACCTCGCCGTGCGCGAGGAGGGGTGGGCGGCAGCGGACACCTTGATCCGGCGGAAGTTCGGCGACAAGCTGCCTTACGATGTCCGCGTCCTGTTCGCCTTCCTGCGCAAGGACACAGCCGGCCAACGGCAGCTCCGCGCGGAAGGGACGCGGGCGGCGGGGGAGAAGGGGCGGCGGACCGACCGGGCGCTGGAAGCGGGATTGTTGCTGGCGATCTATCTCGAGGACCTCGACCGGGCCGAGGAGTTCACCCGGTTCAGCACCAGGCCGTCGCTCCCCAGCCGAATCCGGGCGCCGGCCCACCGTTTCCTGGGCGACCTCGCTGTCGCGGGAGGCCGCTGGACCGCCGCCAAGAGCGAGTTTGCGGCGGCCGGCCGGCTGGGGCAGTCCGATTCGGCCCTG
>CAYPAE010000121.1:3223-6550 GCA_964408595.1 uncultured Gemmatimonadaceae bacterium
GTCACCCTGGCAGGGATTGGTCTGGTGGGTTATGGCCTCATGTTTCTCGTCCGCAACTTCACCGGCTTCATCGAGCTCGGGCTGACGCCGGAACACGTAGGCGGAACACCGGAGCAGATCCAAGCGTTCAGCCCACGGCTCTACAACTACATCAGTCACCTACAGGTCGCCGTGGCGGGGTTCATCATCGCTCTTGGGGTGGCGGTCATCGCCCTCGCCTGGCGAGGAATTCGCACCGGGCAGCGCTGGGCCCTGTGGACGGCCTTCCTTGCTCCGGTCATTGGAGTCGGGCTGGCCCTCCCGCTGCACTATGTCTACGGTATCGGGACGTTTGGCCATCTAGGACTGATCTACCTTGATGCAGGGGTCCTTCTCATCGGGACGATCCTCGCCGGGAGAGCTCTAGCACGCTGACTTCGGCTCCACAGGCGCGGCATGATCCCGGCTTCCGAGAGCCCGACGCCGTCCCCCTCTTGCCGGTCCAGTCGGCCCGCGATGCCGTGCGCGCGTCCATCGTGCAAGCCTACCGGGAGGAAACGAAGGATGCCCACTAATCCTGAGAAGCATTGGGAGAGCATCTATCGGACGAAGGCACCCAACGAGGTAAGCTGGTATCAGCCGGAGCCCCGGCTCTCCCTAGAGCTAATCCAGCGTGTCGCGCCCGATCTGGAAGCCCCCATCATTGACGTGGGCGGGGGTGCCTCGCTGTTGGTGGATGGCTTACTAAACGCGGGCTACCGCAACCTGACGGTTCTCGATCTGGCACCGACCGCGCTCGCCCTCGCACAGCAACGGCTCGGTGAACGCGCGCGTCACGTCACGTGGATCGCGGCGGACGCGCTCGACGCGTCGCTCCCCGCTGCGAAGTACGCCGTCTGGCATGACCGAGCCGTCTTTCACTTTCTGCTCGACCCCAAAGACCGCCAGCGCTACGTCGCACAGACGCGCCGTTCGGTGCGCTCCGGTGGCCACGCCATCGTGGCCAGCTTCAGCCCCGAGGGGCCGCCGAAGTGCAGCGGGCTGGAGGTGGTCCGCTACAGCCCCACCGCGATGCACGCCGAGTTTGGCGAGGGCTTCCGGTTGCTCGATAGCGTGCGCGAGGACCACCATACGCCTTCGGGCGTGACCCAGGCGTTCGTCTACTGCCTCTGCCTCGTCGAGTCCTAGGCCCCTCCCGAGCCGATATCCCCCCTCGCTGGTGTGACGCCGTACCGACCCGCAGATTGCAAGTTCCTTCCAACGTCGCGGTCATTGCGTGTCCTCTCCTCCTACCTCACTCGCGGACGCCCTGCGCGGCCGCTACACGCTCGAGCGCGAGCTTGGACGCGGGGGGATGGCCACGGTCTACCTGGCACAGGACCTCCGTTACCGCCGCCCCGTCGCGATCAAGGTACTTCACGCCGAGCTCGCCCCCGCGCTCGGGGCCGACCGCTTTCTGCGTGAGATCGCGATCGTCGCTCAGCTCCAGCATCCGCACATCCTGCCCTTGCTCGACTCTGGTGAATCCGGGGGACTGCCCTACTATGTCATGCCCTACGTGCCGGGCGAGTCGCTGCGGCACCGCTTGGTCCAGGAAGGGCAGCTTCCACTGGACGACGCGTTCCGGATTGCCGCCCAAATAGCGTCGGCGCTGGCCTACGCTCACGAGCATGGGGTCGTGCATCGTGACCTCAAGCCCGAGAATATCCTGCTCGAGGGGGACCAGGCTGTACTGGCGGACTTCGGCATCGCCCGAGCCCTGAGCGCAGCCGGCGGGGAGTCGCTGACCGGGACCGGCCTGGCCCTCGGCACTCCGGCTTACATGAGTCCCGAGCAGGCCGCCGGCGACCGTCACCTCGACAGTCGAAGCGATATCTACGCGTTGGGCTGCGTCCTGTACGAGATGCTCGCCGGGGAGCCGCCCTTCACCGGTCCCACGGTACAGGCGGTCATGGCCCGGCATTCGTTGGATCTGGTGCGCCCCATCCGCACGATTCGGAGCACCGTTCCCGAGGGGGTCGAGCGCGTCGTGTTGCAAGCGCTCGCGAAGGCGCCGGCGGACCGATACGCCACCGCCCGGCAGCTCGCCGAGGCGTTGGCTGCGGCGTCCCACACGCAGATTGCCAGCCCTACGCCGCCGCGGAAATCCAGGCTGTCCGTCAGACCACTCGGCTTCGCCATCGGCGCGGTGGTGGTGGGGATCGGCGCCTGGTGGATATCGGACCAAATCAGTACCAGCCAGCACAGTCTCGATTCACCGGCCACAGTCGGCTCGGGGCCGGATAGAGTGGCGGTCCTCTCCTTCGCCAACCTCTCGTCCGACACAACGGATGCGTATCTCGCGCAGGGAATGAGCGAGGAGATCGCCGCGAGGCTCGGCGACTTCTCGGAGGTCAATGTTGCCAGCCGGAGCGCAGTCGGCCGACTCGAGCGTGCCGACACGGCCGAGCTCTCGGACCACGCGCGGGCGTTGGGCCTTCGCTATCTGGTGGAAGGCAGTGTGCGGCGAGCCGGGGCTCGCGTGCGCGTCTCGGTTCGTCTGGTCAACGCCTCGGATGGCTTCCGGACGTGGAGCCAGAGCTATGACCGCGCGGCGATGGATCTTCTGGATTTGCAGGATGACATCGCTGTCGACGTCGCGCGAGCTGTGGTGGGGCACCTGGTCCCGACGGAATCCACCGCCGCGACGGCCAGAGCCACCCGTAACCCGGATGCGTACGACCGATTGCTGCAGGGGAACTATTATCTGGCCCAGCGCAATCCCCGGGGGGTGGCGCGGGCGATCGAGTTGTACTCCGAGGCTACTCGGCTCGACACGACGTTCGCGCTGGCCCACGCGCGGCTGGCCTACGCGCACGGCCTCCTACTCGACTGGGGCTGGTCCTACAAGGGACTGCCACCGGAGAGCCTCTTGTCCCGGGGCTGGGAAGTCGCCCAACGAGGCATCCGGCTCGATACGACAAGCGCGGAGGCATGGCTGGCGCGCGGCCTTTTCCTGAGGCTCCGGAATCCGCGTACTTTCGCTGGTGCCCGCGAGGCCCTCCAACGGGCGGTAAACCTGGACCAAGGCAGCGCGGAGGCCCACCACGAATACGGCATGACGCTGCGACTCGTGGGGGACGCTGCCTCAGCGGCTGCCCAGTTCCACGAGGCGTTGGCCATCGAGCCTGACCGACCAATGTCCCTCCTCCACCTCGCCTGGATCGACATGGCGCAGCGGCGATTCCAAGACGCCCGCCGCTGGCTCGATAGCGCGACGGCGGTGGACCCGGGCTTCTTTCAGGCCTACGCCGAGCGGGCCGCACTGCGGATGGTATCCGGAGATACGGCTGGCGCCCGCGCCGACGC
>CAYPAE010000122.1:0-3849 GCA_964408595.1 uncultured Gemmatimonadaceae bacterium
GTCTGCGAACCAGGTGGCATGATGGTCCTCGTTCTGCGAGCGCCTGAGGCCCTGATCCGTCGCGGACTTCACGGTCACCGCCATGTTCGCTTCCTCGCGAGGTATCCTTAACGCAACGCGACCAACCTCCGTTCCAACGATCGGCCGCCCACCGTCACCCGCATCCCTTTGGTGCCGCGCAGCTCCGTCCGGCCCAGCTCGCGGGCTCGCTTCACCAGCTCCATCGCCGAGGTGAGCGACGTGGTGTCGGCGGGAATCACGTCCAGCAGGGCGAGCCGCCGGTCGGAGCTGAGGTAAGCGTCCACGAAGCTGGGGTACTGCTCCCGCGCCGACGCCATGTCGCTGTAGAGCACCGAGTAGGCGAGCAGCGACGTCCCGGGCTCGAGGTCCACCAGGCTGCGGACCTCGAGCACCCGCGGATCGGCGCGGAGCGAGTCGGAGAGGGTGCGGAGCCCCCGCAGCGAGGCGGCCTGGACCGCGGTGCGTCCCTCCGGCACCTCCACCAGCATCCGGATCGGCTGCACGTACCCCGCGACTCCCATCCGAGAGAGCGCGTCGAGCCCTTCTCCCGCCTCGGTGCCCGTGGGCCACCAGTGCCGGGAGGGCAGCCCGATCCGGATCCAGAGGAGCGGGGCGGTGAGGATCGCCATCGTGACACCGCCGTAGACCATCGCTCGGATCGGGTGTCGGGCCAGCGTCCGGGCCCACTTCTCCCATACCTGCGGCGCGTGGTACCAGGTGAGCCGCCGCGCCAGCCACCTCGGCCGGTCGATCTCGCGGCCGAGCACGGCGAGGAGGGCGGGGAGGAGGGTGATCGAGAGCAGCACCGAGACCGCAACGACGATGAGCCCGCCGATCCCCACGCTCCGGGTCTCGATCAGCGGCGTGAAGAGCAGGGCGCCGAACCCCACCACCACCGTAAGCCCCGACGTGATCACCGCCGATCCCGCGGTCACCATCGTGCTCACCGCCGCGTCCCGGCGGCGGAGCCCCCGGCCCAGCTCCTCGCGGAACCGGGTGACCACCAGCAGCGAGTAGTCGATCCCGACGCCGAGCCCGATCATCGTCGTCATGTTGAGGACGAAGATGGACATGGGTGTGACGTTGGTGAGGATGCCGATGATCGCGAGCGACACCGCGATCGCGAGAACGCCCACCACCAGCGGCAGTGCGGCCGCAACCAGCGCGCCGAAAGCGAGCACCAGGACCACGAGCGTGAGGGGGAGCAGGGCCGCCTCGCCCCGCCTGCTGTCTTCGGCGACGACGGTCCGCACGTCGAGGTCGAGCGGCGCCCGGCCGGTCACCCGCGTCCGGTACTCCTCGGCGTTGGGGGCTCTCGCGATCGAGCGTCGCACCGTCTCGCGGGTCGGCGGGACGTAAGCCCCGGCGCTGTCGCCGTCCTCGACCTCGATTGCGACCAGCACGAAGGTGGCCCGGCGGTCTCGGCTCAGGAACGTGGTGTCGCCCGTGGCGGGAAAGGAGACGAGCCCGCGCACGTAGGGCTGGCGGGCGAGTGCCGCGAGGACGGAGTCGAGGACTACGCGGGACGGTCCGGCGTCGAACCGCGAAGGGCCTTCGAGCGTGACGGCGAAGAACTCGCCGATGGGGCGGGTGAACCGCTCGTTCAGCAGCTTCTCGGTGCGGGAGGCCTCGGTCTCCCGCTCGCTGCCACCGCGAATGTTGAGGAGCCCGGGCGTGGCCGGCGCCCGCACCGCGGCCACTGTCCCGATCACTGCCCACACGACCAGCACCGCCCAGGGCCAGCGCACCAGCGCCCGGGCGAAACGCTCCATCAGATTCAGTGGCTCCTCCGGGACTTCGGCGCCGCGCCGCGCGGGCGGCCAATGTTAGGTGAGTGCAGGACTCGGCGCTAGCCGCGCTGGCGACCTGGCGCGTCCCTTGCCCATATTTCCACGAACCATGCGACGTGCCCTCCTCCCCATCCTCACTCTGGTCCTCGCCGTGCTGATCCTGGTGGACCGGATCGGACAGCTGAAGCTCGCCTCGGACGGGGCCGGCGAGGTCGTACAGGGCCCCAGCTCCACCCAGTCCGGAACGGCGCATCCCGATATCGGGCAAGATGTTATACGCCTGGACGGCACCGCGGGCCGGGCCGGAGCCGAGGTGGGCGACCGGCTGGTCCGGCTGGCCACCCGGGAGCGATTGTCCCGGGAAGCCGAGGGGACCTACCTGGATTCCCTGATCGTGAGCACCGACTCAGTGGTGCGGCGCTGGCCCGACAGGTGGGGCAAGCCGATACGGCTGCATATCGTGGAAGGCGGCGCCCCGGGCTATTTGCCCAAGATGGCGAGATTTGCCCGTGACGCCTTCGATCGCTGGGAGCAGACCGGGGTGGGCATCAGGTTCCAGGTTGTATCCGATTCGGCCGACGCCGACGTCATGATCAGATGGATCGATCACTTCGACTTCGACCGCGCCGGCCAGACCGACCTGACCTGGGACCAGTCGGGCCGGGTGCGCAAGGCCTCGATCGCGCTCGCGCTCCGCACCCACACCGGCGCCGTCCTCCCCGATGCCGCGCTGCTCTCCGTCGCGGTCCACGAGGCGGGTCACGCGCTCGGTCTTCCCCATTCGTCCGACACCAACGACGTGATGTTTCCGGCGACTCGCACCAGTACGCTCACCGAGCGGGACCGCCGCACTATCGAGGTACTCTACCGGCTGCCTCCCGGCCCGGTGCGCGACGAGCTCGCCGGGCGCTGAGCTGGTGGGAACGCGAATGACCGCCCCGTCGCGGCGCGGAGTGATGGCCGCCATCCTCATGACGATCCCGGCAGTGCCCTCCGCCGCACAGACGTTCACCCAGGTGGACCAGGCCGCCCAAGCCGGGATCCGCGAGGGCCTCTATCCCGGCGCGGTCGTCGTCATCGGCCGGCGGGACTCGATCCTCTACTCCCGCGGCTACGGCCATTTCACCTGGAATCCCGCGTCCAAGGTCCCCCACGCCGACTCGACGCTCTGGGACATCGCCTCCATCACCAAGGTCGTCGCCACGGCGAGCTCGGCGATGCGCCTGGTGGATCAGGGCAAGCTCGACCTCGACGCCCGGGTCGGGCGTTACCTGCCCCGCTTCTCGGGCGGGCTCAAGAATCAGGTGACCGTGCGCATGCTGCTGGACCACACCAGCGGCCTCAAGAACTACGTGCCGATCTACCGGCGCGCCGGCCGAAGCCGCTCGCGCATGATCTCCCTGCTCTACGCGCAGCCACTGGTCCGCGCCCCCGGCGACTCCGCCGAGTACAGCGACCTCAACGCCATGCTGCTGGGCCTGGTGATCGAGTCGGTCTCCAGGACCACCCTCGACCGCTTCGCCGACACCGAGGTCTTTGATCCCCTCGGCATGGAGCAGACCCGCTTCCGCCTGCCGGTCCGGCTCAAGCGGAGAACCGCGCCAAGCGGGGTCTGGCGGGGGAAGCCCGTCCCGGGTGACGTCAACGACCAGAATGCCGCCGCTTTCGGCGGAGTGGCCGGACATGCCGGCGTGTTCTCGACCGGGATGGACCTCGCGCGGTTCGCGCAGGTCTGGCTGAGGGACGGGATGGGGCCCAAAGGCTCCTGGGTCGGTCCCGCCACGATGCGGCAGTTCCTCACCAAGGGTCCCAGGAGCGGCACCCGCCTCCTCGGCTGGGACTCACCCGAGCTGAATGGCGAGGAGCCCAGCATCTTCGGGACCCTGATCAGCCAGTCGGCCTACGGTCACACCGGGTTCACCGGCACCGAGCTGTGGATCGACCCGACCCACGATCTCTTCCTGGTGTTCCTCACCAACCGCGCGTTCGACCCCAAGGCCCGGGACTCGCTCAAGGGGCTCAAGGCGCTCCGGACCGA
>CAYPAE010000122.1:3949-6538 GCA_964408595.1 uncultured Gemmatimonadaceae bacterium
GAGCCGCCGATGCACTCCCCAGAGACGATCCGCAAAGCCCTCCGCGCGGTCAAAGACCCGGAGCTCAACCTCAATATCATCGACATCGGGCTGGTCTACGACGTCGAGGCGAGCGAGGAGGGCGACGTGCACGTCAAGATGACGCTCACCTCCCCGGGGTGCCCGGCCGGCGGCGAGATCATCGAGGACGTGAAGAAGGTGGCGGGCGATCTCGAGGGGGTGCGGAACGTCGAGGTCGAGCTGGTGTGGGATCCGTACTGGACGCCGGAGAAGATGGACCCGCGAGTGAGGGCGTTCTTGGGTTTCTAAAGGGCGTTTGGTGGAAATAGGTGTCACCCTGAGCGAAGCGAAGGGGGCCATGTCAGCATGGTCCCCTTCACTACGTTCAGGGTGACATTCGGCATCATAGCGGCACCATCAAGTCACTTCGGCACTGAGGGCCGCGCCGTGGCCGCCAGTAGCTCCCCACCGAACTCCCGGACCTGCCATCGCCTCAGCTCCGGCACGGCCGCGAGCGCCTCGGGCGTCTTGGGGTCCATCCGGGCAATGGCCTCGAGCGTCCCGTTGGGACAGACCACCCCGGGCGGCAGGTCGAATTTCAGCGCGAGCAGGTTGCGCGCGGCCTTGAGCCTCTCGAGCCTTGCCTCAAAGGCCATGTCCGGCGCCCGCCGCGGCGAACGGGTGAGGCGCGGCAGATCGCCTTCGGGCAGGTCGAGCCCGCGCTGCACCGCGGCGAGTAGATCGCGCCCGCGCCGCGCTGCCTGGTCCGAGCTCAGTCCGGGAATCACCTTCAGGGCAGCGATCTCGGTCGGCGGGTTCTTCGCCATCGCGAGCATCGGCTCGTTGTTGAGGATCCGGAACGTCGCGCGGTCGGCGCGGCGCCCCGCTTCCTCCCGCCATTCCCAGATCTCGCGCAGGATCGCCAGCTCCCGCCCCCGCAGTGCCTTGGCTCCCTTGAACCGGAGCCAGCCCGGCTCGGCCTGGTCGGTGGGCGTCGGGCGGATGTCTTCCAGCAGGGCGAATTCCTCCTGTGCCCATCCGAGCCGGCCCCGCTCGCTCAGGCGATCCCGCAGGATGTCCCGGAGCTGAGGGAGGTAGTGGGTGTCCGACGCCGCGTATGAGAGCATCTCAGGCGACAGCGGCCGGGCCGACCAGTCGGCCCGCTGGAAGCGCTTGTCGAGCTTGACGCCGAGGTACTTCTCGAGCAGGGCGGCGAGTCCGATCCCCGGCTCGTTGAGGAGCTGGGCGGCGATCCGGGTGTCGAAAAGGTTCTGCGCGGTGAAGCCGTACTCGCGATGGAGCAGCCGGAGGTCGTAGTCGGCATCGTGGAAGACGATCTCGATCGCGGGATCGGCGAGGAGCTGGCCGATCGGGCCGAGCCCGCCGGTCGCGAGCGGATCCACCACCGCCGTCTCCCCGCGCGAGGAGATCTGGACCAGGTAGACCCGGTCCAGGTAGCGATGAAAGCTCGCCGCCTCGGTGTCCACCGCGAGGAGGGGCTCCGGCCGCAGGCGGCCGGCCAGCTCCGCCAGCTCGGCCTCGGTCTCGATCAGCTGCACGAAATCAATCCGCTTTGGCGACGAGCTCGAGGCCGGCGGCGATCTCGTCCAGCGCCTTCGAGAGCGCCTTGTAGAACTCCGCGTCGGGCTGGGGCGTGCCTCCCATCGCAGCGTCCATCTGGAGCTTGCGGGCGAGCCGGGCGGCGTGGCGTATATAGTCGGTCTGGGGTTTCATGAGTGTGGGATCTATGAGCAGTGAGCTATCGGACCTGCAACGAGACGCTGTAGAATACTAACCTGCGACCCATGACTCCGATCCTCCTCACCGTCTACCCCGACGAATGCGATGCCTTCGGGCATCTCAATCAGGCGTCGTTCCTCAGTCTGTTCGAGCGGGCGCGCTGGGAGATGCTGCGGGCGGGGCCGGGCATGGATCTCTTCGACCGGACCGGGACCTGGCCGGCGGTGCGGAAGACGGTCATCGAGTACCACGCCTCCGCGTTCCCCGGCGACGTACTCCGGTTCGAGCAGGACCTCACGCACGTCGGGCGTACCAGCTTCACCATGCGGCAAGTTGCCCGCCGGGTCCGCGACGACGCCCTCATCGCCACTGCCGAATTCGTCTTCGTCTGCGTGAACCGCCAGGGCCGCCCCGTCTCGGTGCCGCGGGAGTTCACCGATTTCATGGCAGCGCGCCGGCGGGAGGCGGGTGAGGTGCAGCACCTCACGGTGAACGGTGTGAGCCTCGCCGTCGAGGTGCGGGGCGATGGACCCGCCGTGCTCTTCATCCACGGCTATCCGCTGGATCGGTCCATCTGGGCCCACCAGCTTGCCGCGCTCGATGGATGGAGCGGCATCGCTCCCGACCTTCGAGGTATGGGGCAGTCGGATGCCCCCGATCTCGGCTACAACATGGAGACCTACGCGGCCGACCTCGCCGCCCTCCTCGACCTGCTGGGGGTGGACGACGTCGTCCTGGTTGGGCTCTCGATGGGGGGCTACATCGCCTTCGAGTTCCTGCGGCGCTGGAGGCAGCGGGTGCGGGGGCTGGTACTGCTGGATACCCGCGCCGAGGCCGACACCCCCGACG
>CAYPAE010000123.1:0-3363 GCA_964408595.1 uncultured Gemmatimonadaceae bacterium
CCCAGCCGATGGCGGTGGCGCGCAATGAAGTCGTAGGCCGCATCCCTCACCCGCCGAGGGATCATCCGTCCCGGCAGGGCGAGACGCCACCAGCCCCCCAGGTATCTCGCGATCCTGAGCCCCGCGTCCGAGCGCACCAGGACCCGGCCAGGGCCGCCACCGGGCTTCGGCTCGACCCAGACCATGGAGTCGACCCCGTCCAGCTCAGGATGGGCCGCGCGTAGGGCTCGGCCGAACTCGCCTTGCAGGGAAGCGAAGCGCAGGGTCTTCAGCCGGTCGTGCCGCAGAACCAGTTGCACGCTCTCGGCGCAGAAGCCGCAGGTGCCGTCATACAGGAGTATCGGGCCGGTCAACGCCGCCTCCTCGCCACGATGCATTGGCTTCGGCAATCCTTCGGGGATCAGGAGGAGTCGCTCGTAGAATAATCCCGGGGGCCGGCGGGCCTGCAGGGGGTGGCCATCAGGGCACGCTTGGCGTCCGGAAGGGCGCCCACCTGCGCCGCCTTGCGCCGGAAGGCGGCCCGGTGGTCCACCGGGAGGCCGGTCTCGGCCTGCCACTGGTGCACCATCTCATGCAGCAGGGTATGCTCGACCTCTGCCCAAGGGTGCCGGGCGATATGGCGGCGGCTGATCGCGATCTCCACCGGCCTGCCGGTTCGAAGGTCAACGCTCAACTCACCCAGCCGGGTACGCATCCGTCCGGAGAGCCTGATGGGTACGCTTCCCAGCAGCCCCTCGAAGTGCTCCCGGTTGAGTCGCTCGTGGGCCCGCCCGAGACGGTGGAGAAGGAGCAGGTCGCCGGGACGTGGGCGCTCGCGCCGTCCAGTTCCGGGTGACGCCGGGGCATGTTGCTCGACCGGAAAGGCCAGGAACTCGCGCTCGGCCATGCGGCGCAGGGACCGAGGCAGGCGCGGGTCCAGGAAGCGGACGATCGCCTGGAGGACCGCATCGGGCGCAGAGGCGTACCCTCGGTGAAGCCGCAGCACGCCTCGGACCCCGAGACTGACCATGACGGTCCGGTTGGTATGGCTGACGACGCGGGTGCATCCCTGGAGCCCGAGGAGGGCGAGACGGGCGGATAGACGGCCCGTCTGCCGGTCTGCCCGCCTCACAATCCCTGGTCTCCTCCGGCCACCGAGACCGTGACCTTCCGCGGCCCGGCCCGCGCGAACGAGAAGGCGTCGGACCGCTGGAATTGCCGGGTGGAGGGCTGCCAGCGGAAATGCTGGATGTGCACCGCGCTCGGGTCGATGGTGACGAGATTGAAGACCGACGGCCGTTCCCCCCGGGTGCGGGAGCTGTGCGTGCCCGCCGTGCTCACCGGGAGCGCGCCGCCTATCTGCCCGGCGCCCTCCTGGTGGTCGTGCCCGCAGAGAATGACGTCGGCCCCGGTGGAGAGGAGCCGCCGGTGGGCTGACCGCCAGCGGGCGAGCCCCATCCGCCGGGACAGCGCGCCACGAAGCACGTTGTGGTGGACCACCAGCACCCGCGCGGCCCCCGGGGGCGCCTTGGCGAAGATGGCTGCGACGCGATCGGTCTCGCGCTTCGGGAGGTGACCCTTCACCGCGATGTCGCGGAGATTCCAGGTGAGCGAGCCGAACGCGACGCCGTAGCTGCTGAGCGCCCCGGCGAGGATTGCGCCGGGAATCTCCATCACCGGCGCCAGCTCGCGGAAGTAGTGCGAGTACTTCCGGTACTTGCGCCGTCCCCCCAGGAGGCCGAGCGGGCTCCTCCACCACTCGATTTCGTGGTTGCCCGGCACGAGGAGGATCGGCGCGTGGGGTCTCAAGCGGTTCACGAAGAAATGCGCCGCTTGAAACTCTCCGTGCCGGGCCCGTTGGGTGAGGTCGCCGGCGATGACCGTGGCGTCGAGCCCGAGGGTCGGAAGGAAGCTCTCGAGCGCCTCGATCTGCGCCAGATCCGCGTAGCGGCCGAAGTGGAGATCCGCGAGATGGGCGATGACGATCCGGCCGGCGCTCATCTCACCAGACGATTCTGAGCCGGTAGGTCACTGCGGCCTCGCCGCGGGCCGGCACCTTCACCCGGAACCGGGTGCGGGTGGAGGAGAGCTTCTCCGCCGGCACCGAGCTCGACAGCACCGCCCATTCGCCCGCCCGCTCCTCGATCACGTCCACCGTCGCGGTGCTGTCGGTCGCGTTCCGCACGGTGACGCGGTAGTCCGCGGTGGCGATCGTGCGCACGCCGTGGGCCTTGGTGCTGTCGCGCCGGGTGACGTAGCTGGTCTGCACCCGCCGCGCGGTCAGGTCGAAGGCGACGCCCGCGTCGAGCCGGAGGTCCCGGCCGGCGGGGGTGTGATCGAGGGCCGCCTCGCCGACGAGCTGCGGGCGGCCGGCGCTGTCGGGCTGATAGATCCGGGCGACGCCGCCGGGGAGCGGCCGGTCGCCGAGCTCGCTCTTGTGCGGCCGCTTGAGGGTGTAGCTCACTTCGACGGGGGCGTCGGTCTCCTCGCCCTGTTGCGGGAGGAACCCCCAGTAGGGGACCAGGCCGCGTACGATGTAGTTCCGCTCGTACGGCACCTCGACCGGCTCGAAGAGGGCGACCGACGTGGTGAGCCCGGGCAGCAAGGTGCTCTTGCCGGGCAGCGTGTAGAGGTGGAACTCGCCGACCCGCTGTTCCACGGCGGACGCGTCCGCCATGGCCATTCGGGCCTCGAGACCCTCGAACGGCCGGGGCGGCTGGCCGGGCTGCTTGTCGGCGCGACCCACCGATCCGGCGAGCAGCTGCACATCGGCGTTCTCCACCCGGAGCCCCTGCGACTCGAGCACCGCCATGCCGGTGACCCGCGCGGTGCCGGCGCCGAGCATCACCTGATAGCTCGCCTGCCAGGTGGCCCCGCCGGTGAAATAGCCGAGGCGAAGACGCTCCTGCGCCCGGGTGCTTCGGAGGTCGAGGTTCGCCGTCGGGTCGGCGACGACCACGTCGGCGGGATAGAGCGCCGCGCCGGGGGGCTGGAAGGTCACCCGTCCGTCGGGGAGCTGGAGCCGGAGCGGGTCCACGCCGAGCACCAGCGCGCTCAGGGTGTCCTTGGACTCGGGGAGGCGGAACACGACGCGCCGGCCGACCGAGCGGCGCAGCACGCTCCCCTCGTCCGTCGCCCCGTCGTAGGTCAGCCGGGTGATGGCGACGCCGGAGTCGAGCGGGAAGAGCGACGCCGGATCCAGCGAGCCGAGCGCGATCTTGTGGGTCGACGCGCCCTTGGGCACCGCCGCCGACATCTCGCGGCGCACCAGGACGCGGCCGTCGTTGTAGATGGTGACGCTGGTTTGGGCCGCAAGCGGGGCCGCGGGGGCCGGGGGGGGGGGGGGCGGCGGGGGCACCCGAACCCCAAAAAAAAAGAAGCAGC
>CAYPAE010000123.1:3373-6498 GCA_964408595.1 uncultured Gemmatimonadaceae bacterium
CCGCGGGGCAGCGGGGCGGCAAGAGCCCCGAGCGCCAGTAACGTGTGCAGGCTCCGTATCCTGCCCCGCTGCCCCGCTGCCCCGCTGCCCCGCTGTTCAGCCCCGCTGCCGATCTTCATTTCAGGATCTCCATTGCCACGCGGCTCGCGATCCGCCGCACGATGATGTAGGTCGCCAGGACGGCGATCGCCCCGTAGACCCGAGCCAGCGGATCGTGGGGCATGCGAGAGGCGACGTACAGTCCCATCAGTAACGTCGCGGCGAGGGAGATGCGATTCGCGAGTCGGGAGGCACGCTTGGAGCGCGCGGCGCGGCATTGGGGGCAGATGTCGCCCCACGCGAGGCCGACGACCCGGCGCTCGCAGCTGGCGCAGGGAACCTCAGGCAGCCCGCCGCGCGACAGCACGACCGAATTCCTCGGTGGACGCGGTGCCGCCGAGGTCGCGGGTCCGGATCCCGTCCTTGACGATCGTGTCCACCACCGCCCGGCGCACCCGGTCGGCGCGGTCGAGCTCGCCGAGATGGTCGAGCATCATCGCGGCGGCGAAGATCTGCGCCGAAGGATTGGCGATGCTCTTCCCTGCGATGTCGGGTGCGCTGCCGTGCACCGCCTCGAAGATGGCGGCCTTGGTGCCGATGTTGGCGCCGGGCGCGAGGCCGAGGCCGCCCACCAGCCCCGAGACTTCGTCGCTCAGGATGTCGCCGAACATGTTGGTGGTGACCATGACGTCGAACTGCTCCGGACGGAGCACGAGCTGCATCGCGGTGTTGTCCACGATCATGTCGTTCGAATCCACCCGGCCGACGTACTCGCCGGCCACGTCGCGGCCGACCTCGAGGAAGAGGCCGCTCACCATCTTGAGGATGTTCGCCTTGTGCACGATGGTGACTTTGCGGCGGCCGTGCTTGAGGGCGTACTCGAAGGCGTAGCGGACGATGCGCTCGCACCCGGCGCGGGTGACGATCGCCATGGACTCGCCGACGGCGCGGGGGTCGTCGCCGATCTGCACGAAGTGCTCCACGCCGATGTAGAGCCCCTCGAGGTTCTCCCGCACCAGCACGATGTCCACGTTCTCGAACCGCCCCCCGGGGACGATCGTCTTGGCGGGCCGGACGTTGGCGAAGAGCTCGAATTCCTTGCGGAGGCCGACGTTGACCGAGCGGAAGCCGGTGCCGACCGGCGTGGTGAGCGGACCCTTCAGGGCCACGGCGTTCTTGCGGATGCTCTCGACGGTGGCGTCGGGCAGGGGGGTGCCCGTCGCCTCGACCGCGGCCACCCCGGCCAACTCCTCGTCCCAGTTGAAGCGCAGCCCGGTGGCCTCGAGGACCTTCACCGTCTGGGCGGTGATCTCCGGGCCGATCCCGTCGCCCGGGATGAGGGTGACGTCGTAGGTCACGGCCCGCCGGCGACGAGGGGGAGCACCGCGGCGAGGGCGGCGTCGAGCGCCTCGCGCGGGTTGGCGCCGCTGCCGGTGGCGAGCGATCGCCACAGCACCTTGCCGGAGCGGGTGTCCGCCGCCGCCAGCGAGAGATCGGCCCGCACCCGTCCGTCGGCCTGGCGGCCGAAGCCGATCGAGGCGGGGACCATCACCATGCGCCCGCCGACGACCGCCATCAGGTTCCGGAGCGACGAGCGCAGCGGATCGGGGAGCTCGCGCAGCTTGGGCGAGCGGAGCGCGGCCTGGCCCATCTGGTCGGGGTCGCCGACGATGCCGGGCGAGCGGCGGGCGACTTTGCGAAGCTCCGCGGGGAGGACCCAGCGCACTTCGGGCGCGCGGCCGGTGAAGGCCTCGCCGATCAGCGAGTCGGCCCAGAGAAGCGCCGTGCGGCGATCGCGATAGGGCGCGTAGATCGTGTCCGACTGGAGCGCCGGATCGGGGGCGACCAGCGTGATCGGCATGAGCGCGACGTTCTGCCCGACCATCGCCGCGGTCGGCACGGGGAGGACCGCCGGCGCCGTCGGCGCGGGCGGGTTCGTGGGCACCGGCTGCTGCGCCCCTGCCGCGCAGCTGAACGAGAGCAGCGCGAGGATGATCGAGGGAATCGGCTTCACGGCGGGAAAGTAAACGGTCGGGGGGGAGGGTTGAAGCCTGCCCGTGAACTACTCCAGCGACAACCCCCCATCCACCACGATCGTCTGCCCGGTGATGTGCCGCGCGGATTCGGAGCAGAGGAAAGAGACGACATGCGCCACGTCCTCCGGATCCGCGACGCGGCCGAGGACGGAGCTCTTCTGCGCGCGCTCGACGACCTCGGAGGGGAGCATCGCCATCCGCTCGGTGCGGATGAAGCCGGGCGCGACCGCGTTCACGTTGACGTTGGCGGGGCCGAGCTCGACGGCGGCGGCGCGGGTGAGACCCAGGAGCGCGGCCTTGCTCGCCGCGTAGTTGGCGACCCCGAACCCCGGCCGCTTGGCCTGATGGGCGCTCACGTTCACGATCTTGCCGTAGTGCTGCTGCCGGAAGATCGGCGCCACGGCCCGGATGCAGTTGAAGGCGCCGGTCACGTTGGTGTCGAGCACCTCGCGCCACGCCGCATCGCTGAGCCGCCAGAGGGCGCCGTCGTTCGCGATGCCCGCGTTGTTCACCAGAAAGTGGACCCCGCCGAGCTTCTGCTTGGCGTCGTTGATGAAGCGCTCGACCTCGTCCCGGTCCCGCACGTCGCAGCGGGTGGCGTACACCCCGACCCCCATCGCCGCGAGCGAGGTTTCGGTGAGCAGGGCCTGCTCCACGACGTCCCGGCCGGGCAGGTTCACGAAGCAGAAGGCGACGTTGCAGCCCAGCTTCCCGAACTCGATCACGACCGCCCGGCCGAGCCCGGTGGCCCCACCGGTCACCACCGCGACTTTCCCTTTCCATCCCTTCCGGACCGGCTGCGGCTCGGGGTCCTCGAGCACGGCGCCACTCGCGTCAGGGGCCTCGTACTCCCACGACGGCCGGTGGCCGAAACCAAAGGATGGCAAGGGCATGGAGTCCGAAGGTACGGGGAGATTTGGGGACGGGCAAGAAGGCGGGCAGGCGGGCAGGCGGGCAGGCGGGCAGGCGGGCAGATACACAGGGCGAGCGCAACGCCCAGACACGCGACTTTGCCCGCCTGACCGCGCGCCCGCGCGCCCGCCTGCCTGC
>CAYPAE010000124.1:0-6467 GCA_964408595.1 uncultured Gemmatimonadaceae bacterium
ACTCGCAGTTGTCGGTGGACGTCATCTTTCCACCGGGACCCATCGGACCCGGCTTGATCTCGCCCTCCGCGGCCCACTTGCCGACGAAGTACCCCAGCCGCGCGTGCTCGGAGCCCGGCTTGGGCGCTGGCGGCGCCTGGGCAGCCGCGAGCTGCACGCCGGCAGCCGATACCACACCGCATACGGCAAGCATGCTGAACACTCTATTCATGGTCCCCTCCTCCGTGGACGGCCAGGAAATCACACCACCCGGTGGAACATGCGGGGGCGGTTCGGGACGCGTCAATCTACGGCCCAACGGGATCGCGTGGGACATGGAAGCCTGTGACCGTCGCCGTCTCACCCGCAGCAGCCAGCTCGTGCCCTCTCAGGTCGTCTCCATGGCCGGCTCGTCCGCACCGGCGTGGCCGATCGCTCCCACGCGATGCTGCAAGGCCAGGCGCGTGAGCTTCGTGGTCGCCGCGGACTGACGCGCGGGAACACCGCTCGAGACCCTGGGCGCTGGTGACAGCCTCCTCAGGTCCTTGAATCCCTCCAGGAGCGCCGGTATGCGCGCCTCACCGTACTGGCCCGCGGCTTGCGCTTACCGTGCGCAAATGCGGCGATCGGGGTACTGCAAACTGTTGCTCCCCTACCCGCTGATTCCATTCCCAAGACTAGTAAGGACTTGATCAGGGCTTCCCGGCAGGGAGGCGCGCGTCTCGTCAGCCCAAGTGCGGTTGGTGGTGGTTCTTTCGTACGGCCGCGACCGGCGGCCGTCGCATGTGCGCGACAGCGCACGCTGCTGCACCTCAACGAGGTTCAAAATCACTGATGCGCACCGCGTACGCGCTGGGCCTGAGATTCCGAGCTGCCTGGGTCCTTCCATTCCTCGCAGCCGGCAGTCTCACCTGCAGTGGTGCTGACTCCATCCTGGTGCCCCAAGGCCCCCAGCCCGCCGCGATCGAGGTCATCGCGGGCAGCGGCCAGCAGGGGGTCGTCGGAGAGGCGCTTCCCGATTCGGTCATCGTCCGGGTGGTGGATTCGACCGGACGTCCGCTCAGCGGACAAAGCATCGCATTTCGGGTGGTCACCGGTACCGACGGAGCCGGTCTGGACCCTGCCACCGCCACGACGGACGCCGCCGGGCGGGCAGCGGTGCGCGGGCGGCTCGGCACCCTGGTGGGTCCCTGGGAGATGGAGGCGAGCGTTGGCAGCGGGCTCACTGTGCAGGTATCAGCGGCGGCCGTCGCGGCGGCATCCGACAGCATCTTCGTCGTTCGGGGTCAGGACCAGAATGGACGGGTCGGGGAAGTCCTGGGCGATTCCCTGGTCGCGCAGGTCGTGGACCGTTTCGGGAATCCTACGCCGGGGGCCGGGGTGACATGGCAGGCGGCCGGTGGAGGCACCGTAAGCGCGGGGCTGGTTACGACCGGTGGCGACGGCCGCGCTGCCGTGCAGCGCCGGCTCGGCCCGACGCCTGGTTCTCAGGTCACCACCGCCGTTCTGGAAGGGGTTCGGGGATCGCCGCTCGCCTTTCATCATCTTGCCAGGCCGGTGTATACCTCGCCGGAGGCCACCTACGGTCGCTGGTCGAGCGTACAATCCTGGCCCGTCGTCGCGGTGCATCTCCACCTCCTCCCCGACGGGCGGGTCCTCACCTGGGGCAGGAGCAACGACCCGCAGATCTGGGACCCGGCCACCGACGGGTTCACGCCGGTACCGAGCTCGACGTGGGTGTTCTGCGCCGGCCATGCCTTGCTGCCTGATGGCCGGCTGCTGGTGACCGGTGGTCACATCGCCGACGGGCTGGGCCTGCCTGACGCCAGCATCTTCGATTTCCAGTCGGGGACCTGGTCCCGGGGACCGGCGATGCAGTGGGGGCGGTGGTATCCAACCTCGACCACCTTGGCCAATGGGGAGGTGCTCACCCTGGCGGGCTCGGACAGCGCCGGCATCGACGTGGAGACGCCTGAGGTGTGGATGGTGGGAGGCGGCTGGCGGAAGCTGACCGGGGCCGTGGAGAAGTTGCCCCTGTATCCCTGGATGTTCGTGGCGCCCGACGGGAGGGTCTTCTATGCCGGCCCGGGGCGGCGATCGCGCTACCTGACCACCAGCGGGATTGGGTCCTGGAGCGGCACAGTCGCGACCACCAACCAGTACGCTCGGAACAACGGATCCGCCGTGATGTACGAGCCCGGCAAGGTCCTGATCATGGGCGGCTCGGACAGCGCGCTGCGGAACCCCACCAACTCGGCCGAGGTGATCGACCTCAACCGGAGCCCGCTGGCTTGGCGCCTGGTGGGGTCCATGCAGCACGCCCGTATTGAACCCAACGCCACAATATTGCCGACCGGCGACGTGCTGGTGACCGGAGGTACCAGCATCGGCCCCAACGAAGCAGCAGGGGCGGTTCACGCCGCAGAGGTGTGGAGCCCGCAGACCGAGTCGTGGACCACGCTGGCGTCCAACAGCGTGAACCGAATGTATCACTCGACGTCGCTCCTGCTTCCCGACGGTCGGATCCTCCACGCGGGGAGCGGGGAGGGTAAGAACGCGCCCGGTGAGTTCAGCGCGGAGTTCTTTTCTCCACCCTACCTATTCAGGGGGCCCCGGCCGGTCATCAACAGCGCGCCGGCGTCGGTGGGGTATGATCAGAGCTTCGCGGTCTCGACCCCCGATGCCGCGAGCATCGTCCAGGCGACTCTCGTGCGGCTGGGGTCGGCTACTCACGCCTTCGACCAGAACCAGCGGTTCACCCGGCTGAGCTTTTCCAGGACGCCGACCGGTGTCTCGGTCCGGACGCCGACCAACAGCAACCTCGCGCCGCCGGGCTACTACATGCTCTTCCTCGTCGACTATGACGGCGTGCCCTCGGTCGCCCGCATCATCCGCATCCAGTAGGGCCGGGTGATGACCAGCTCCCGTAGTGCTCGAAGGCGACGCCCTTGGCCTTGGCGGCGACTGGGCGGTGATCGGCGAGATGGCTCCTTTCCGGAACCGGCGCGCTCCCGCGCCGGTTCTGTGCTTTAACGAAAGGACGTCGCATGCTCCCGACTCGCCAGCTCGGCCACGAGGGACTCGAGGTTTCCGCCCTCGGCCTCGGCTGCATGGGAATGAGCCAGTCCTACGGTGTCCCCGACGACCAGGAATCCATCGCCACGCTCCATCGAGCGATCGAGCTCGGCGTCACCTTCCTCGATACCGCCGAGGCCTATGGTCCCTTCACCAACGAGGAGTTGCTTGGCCACGCCCTCGAGGGCCGGCGTGACCAGGTCATCCTCGCCACCAAGTTCGGCTTCCGGTTCCACGACGGTCAGCTCGCCGGCACCGACAGCCGGCCGGAGCACATCCGCGAGGTCGCCGAGGCCTCGCTCCGGCGGCTGCGGACCGATCGCATCGACCTCCTCTACCAGCATCGGGTGGACCCCGCCGTCCCGATCGAGGACGTGGTCGGCGCCATGGCCCGTCTGGTTCAGGAGGGAAAGGTGCGGTTTCTCGGCCTCTCCGAAGCGGGCGAGGCGACCATCCGCCGAGCCCACGCCGTGCACCCGATCTCGGCGCTCCAGAGCGAATATTCCCTCTGGGAGCGGAACCTGGAGCGGGACATCATCCCGGTGCTCCGCGAGCTGAAGATCGGCCTGGTGGCGTTCAGTCCGCTCGGCCGCGGCTTCCTCACCGGGACCGCGAAGCGGGCGGAGGAGTATCCGGAAGGCGATTACCGGCGGGGAGATCCCCGATTCCAGGCCGGGAACTTCGACGCGAACCTGCGGGCGGCGTCCGTCGTCCAGGAAATCGCGCGGCGGCTCGGCGCGACGCCGGCGCAGGTGGCACTCGCGTGGCTGCTGCACCAGGGCGGCGACATCGTGCCGATCCCCGGCACCAAGCGGCGCCGCTATCTGGAGGAGAACGTCGGCGGGGCGTCGGTCGCACTCGACAACGCGGACATCGAGGCGCTCGACCGGGCGTTGCCGCCCGAGGCGGTGGCGGGACCGAGATACAACGAACGAATGATGGCATTCATCGACCGATAGGGAGGAAGCATGAGAATCGGCATCATCGGCGCGGGCCAGATCGGCGGCACGCTGGCGCGCCGCTTCACGGCGCTGGGACACGACGTGTCGATCGCGAACTCGCGTGGGCCGGAGACGCTGGCCGCGCTGGCGAAGGAGCTCGGGGCAAAGCCGGTCACCGCTCAGGAAGCCGCTCGCGCGGGAGAGGTGGTCATCGTGACCATCCCTGTGAAGAACGTCGCCCGCCTGCCGGCGAACCTGTTCGAGGGCGTTCCCGCCGACGTGGTGGTGGTGGACACCGGCAACTACTACCCCCAGCAGCGGGACGGCCGGATCGACGCCATCGAGAACGGCGCCGCCGAGAGCCGGTGGGTGTCCGACCGGCTGGGGCGGCCGGTGGTCAAGGCGTTCAACAACATCTACGCCCGCCACCTGCTCGAGCGTGGCAAGCCGAAGGGCACCGCCGGTCGCATCGCCCTGCCCGTCGCGGGCGACGACCCGCGAGCGAAGGACGTCGTCATCCGGTTGCTCGACGAGCTCGGCTTCGACGGGGTGGACGGCGGGAGCCTGGACGAGTCGTGGCGGCAGCAGCCAGGGACGCCGGTCTACGGAACCGATCTCGACCTGGCCGCCGTCACCCGTGCGCTGGCGGAGGCGAAGCCGGAACGGGAGGCGGCCTTCCGGGCGGCGGGGAGCCCAGCGACGGCCGGCCGCGGCTGACCGGGCGGCAGCGGAGAAGAATCGAGTCCTACCTGGAGGATGTCTGCAGGCGCGCGTCGTAGGTCCACCTGCGGACCTTGACGGCGCCGAGGGTCGCCGCATCCGGGTGGCGCGGACTGATGAGGACGTTGGATTCTTCCGGCACGATCACCGACCGCACGTCGGCCAGAAGTGTGGACCCGGCGCCCGCCCAGGCGGTGCCCCAGTCGAGCGACACCAGGCCGACGGGCTCCGCGTCCCAACCGATGTGGGTCGCGGGATCGAACACGGCGCGCGCGTTCCAGGCCGCGTCGGGCACGGTGATCGCGACGAGATAGCGGTTGAGCGGCAGGTCCCCGCTGCCGAGGTGCACCAGCGTCTCCAGACATGCGAGCGCGCGGGAGGTGGACGCGTACACCATCCGCGTTCCCTTCCGGTTCCATCTCCCGCCGGTCGCTTCCGCACCGATCCCCGCGAGGTCCTCGGCGGTGTACTCCGGCGTATCCGACCCGATCCGCCACAGGGTCACATCGCCCACGCCGTGCTCAGCCGTACGCGCCCGACTGCATCTGGGCGACGAGGCTCGACACGATCTCCCGACCCTCCGCCGTGTCCATCAACGTCCCCGGCCGGGTGCCGCCGAGCGCCGGCAAGGGACGCTCCAGCCAGGCCGCGACCCAGCGAGGGGCGTCGAATCCCTTGGGATCCCCCGACGTGCGCACCAAGTGCTCGACCTGGCCCACCAGCCTGGCGATCCCCACGACGCGTTCCCCCTCGTCCTGGTTGAGCGGCCGGTGCTCGCGCACCTTCCGCTCCATCGTGGCCCGGGGCACGCCGAGCGTCGCATAGAGCTGTTCCCGGGTGATGCCCATGTCGGCCGCCAGGAGGCCGAGGGCCTCCGGCGGCACGCCCTGCTTCACCAGGTCCAGCCGGCCCATCGGCGCCATGGCGTACAGCGATCCGAGCGGCCGCTTGCGCTGGAGAAACTGGTCCCAGAGCCGGCCGCCGGGCTTCGCTTGCGGCTTCCCCGCCTTTGGCCCGGGGCGTCTCGCGCCGGGGCGGCGGGTGGGTTTCGTGGCCATGGGTCCTCCCCTGACGATCAGATGATACGCCAATATAGCTCATTTGGGCGTCGCCCGGATGGATCCGATCCGCCCCCGGGTACGTTACCTGGTATCACTCACGCCTGGCAGGCTGCGATGCAACGTTCGAAATCCCGATTGGCCGCCCTGGCAACCGTTCTCGGGCTCTCCGCCCTGGCGCTCCTCGCGACCGCTGGAGGCGCTTCGGCCCAGACGGACGCCAGGGGATGGAACCCGATGAGCTTCGAGAAGCCGAAGGAAGCCGAGCTCAAGCGGCGGCTCACGCCGGAGCAGTACGCCGTCACCCAGCAGGACGCGACCGAGCGGCCCTACCACAACGCCTACTGGGACAATCACGAGCCGGGGCTCTACGTGGACGTGGTGTCGGGCGAGCCGCTGTTCAGCTCGCTCGACAAGTACGACTCGCGCACGGGCTGGCCCAGCTTCACCCGGCCGCTGGAGCCCGAGAACATCGCGACGCACAGCGACCGCAAGCTCCTGGTGGAGCGCACCGAGGTGCGCTCGGCCCACGCCGATTCCCATCTGGGGCACGTGTTCGACGACGGGCCCCAGCCGACCGGCCTCCGGTACTGCATGAACTCCGCGGCGCTCCGGTTCATCCCGGTGGACCAGCTCGAGGCGGAGGGGTACGGGCAGTACCGGCGGCTGTTCCGGAAGGGGTCGAGCTAGGCGG